>JALYYN010000366.1 GCA_030946525.1 Actinomycetota bacterium
AAGAAGAACCCCGACGTCTCCAAGCTGCCGGCGGTTTTCGCGCCCCTCGCCACGGACGCCCGCGTCGAGTTCGTCCTGGCCACGACCGACCCGAACGGAGCGGCCACCAACGGCATCACCCGCACCCAGACCACGGCCGATTCCTTCAGCGACGACAACAAGGTCAAGGCGGCGGCGACCGGCGGCGCCGACCCGTGGCCCGCGGGCAAGTACCTCAACCTGTGGGTGTGCCAGCTCGGTGGGGGGCTGCTCGGCTACGCCCAGTTCCCGGGCGGCCCGGCGGTCACCGACGGGGTCGTCATCCTCAACACCGGCTTCGGCACCTCGGGCACCGCCACCGCGCCGTTCAACCTCGGTCGCAGCGCCACCCACGAGATCGGGCACTGGCTCAACCTCCGCCACATCTGGGGCGACGACGGGGGCGGCTGCAACGGCGACGACTTCGTCGCCGACACGCCCAACGCCGCCGACCACAACTTCGGGAAGCCCGCCTTCCCCCACGTCACCTGCAGCAACGGGCCGAACGGCGACCTGTTCATGAACTACATGGACTACACCGACGACGACTCCATGTTCATGTTCACGAACGGGCAGGTGACCCGGATGCAGACCTGCCTCGGCGCCGACCGGTCGTCCATCGGGACGACGAAGCCCGCCACAGCCGTGCGCCCACCCGGGCTGGCGGCATCCGGCAACGGTCTGGCCATGCAGTGGAAGGGCATCACCGGCGATCAGGGGATCTACTCGTCGAGCTTCAACGGCACCGCCTGGGCGGCCCAGCAACACATCTCCGGTGTGGGCACGAGCGCGGGCCCGTCACTGGGGCTGTTCAACAACGCCCTCTACGCGGCATGGAAGGGGATCGCCGGCGATCAGGGCATCTACTGGTCACGCCTCACGGCCACGACCTGGGCGCCTCAGCAGCGCATCTCCGGTGTGGGCACGAGCGCCGGCCCGTCGCTGGCCGCGTTCAACAACGCCCTCTACGCGGGGTGGAAGGGGATCGAGGGCGACCAGGGCATCTACTGGTCGAGCTTCAACG
Source organism: Actinomycetota bacterium (assembly GCA_030946525.1). GTDB lineage: Bacteria > Actinomycetota > Acidimicrobiia > Acidimicrobiales > AC-14 > CADCTB01. The sequence goes on from JALYYN010000366.1 coordinate 1,043, forward strand.
GCACCGCGTGGGCGGCCCAGAAGCACATCGCCGGGGTGGGCACGGGCCCGGAGGGCTAGCGCGAGCCCGTTGCCCGCTTCCGGGCACGGCCCCCGCGACCGTTACTCCGACGCCACCAGGCCGTCAAAGGTCCGGCACTGCTCGGTGACGTCCTGCATGGTGCCGAAGATCGCTATGAGCACGCCGGCATCGTCGGCCACGACAGACGCCCGGCCCTGGATGCGGCACACCCCGCCGCCGGGGCGGACGATGCGGAACTCTTCGACCATCCGCCCCCGCCCGCCGGCCAGCAGCTGCTCGATCGCACCCTCGAGGCGCGCCCTGTCGTCGGCGTGGACGGCCTCGAAGCCGGGCCCGAGGCCGGCGATACCACCCTGGGGGCCGCCGCCCATGATCCGGTGCAGCTCGTCGGACCAGGCGCATTCCCCGGTGGCGAAGTCGTGCCGCCAGGTGCCGAGACGGGCCAGCGCGTGCGCGTCGCGCAGCTGGGTCTGCGACTCGCGCAGGACCATCTCCACCTGCGTGCGCTCGGTGACGTCGACGGAGGTGACGAGGATGCCCTGCACGTCGCCGTCCAGCTGGTTGTTGGCGACCAGCTCCATCACCCGCCAGGAGCCGTCGGCGGCGCGGACCCGGCATTCGCAGGGTTGGGACACGCCGGGCCGGGACAGCACCTCGGCGAAGGCCTTCCGGAGCCGGTCCACGTCGTCGGGGTGGACGTAGTCGAGAGTAGTCCGGCGCCCTCCGTCGCCGTGGGGATATCCGAGCGACACCGTCCCCGTGTGCTCCTCGACGACCCTTCCCTCGGCGTCGAGGACCATGATCACCGCGCCCGCCTTGTCGAGCAGGGAGCGGAAGCGGGCATCGCTGCGGCGCAGCTCCTCCTCGGCGCGATAGCGCTCGGTCACGTCGACGGCGCCGCCCACGTAGCCGTGGAAGTCGTCACCTTCGCCCAGCGGCGAGCCGCGGTCGATGACCCAGCGGTACTCCCCGTCGGCCCTGCGCAGGCGGTAGGTGATCTCGAACGGCGCCCGCCGCCGGATCGCGTCGTGGAACCCTGTCAGGGCGGCCAGGTCGTCGGGATGGACGTTGTCGGCCCAGCCGTCGCCCAGCTCCTCGTCGAGGCTGCGACCGGTGAAGTCGAGCCAGCGCCGGTTGAGGAAGTTGACCCGCCCGTCGGCGCCCGCCATCCACATGAGCACCGGAACGCCCTCGGCCAGGGTCCGGTAGTTCGCCTCGGACCGGGCGATGGCGGCGCGCGCACGGCGGCGTTCGACGACCCGGCCCAGCTGCAGCCCGGCGCCCGTCATCACCTCCAGCAAGGAGCCGTCGGGCCTCACCGCTCGGGTGCTGAAGAACTCGAGCACGCCCACGACCTCCTCGCCGACCCGTACCGGAAAGGCGTAGGCGGCCCGGATGCCGACAGCGGCGGCCGTGCGGGCCCACGCCGAGGAACGGACTGCCACATCGGTCAGCCAGGCGGCCTTCCCATGGGCCAGCACCTCGCCCGCCAGGTTGCCGGCGTCCTCGGGCCGGCGGCCGGCCAGGGCGTCGCGCACGTCCTGGTAACGCCCGGGCATGGTCGTGTGCCAGACCGAGGGCTGTTCGCCGGCGTCGCGCGCACCGGGGGCGACCGTAAGCTGGCCGGCGACCCAGCCGGCGTGGGCGCACACCTGCTGCAGGAGGGCCAGGGCCGCGGTCGACAGGTCCGCCCCTTCGTTCGCCGCCAGGGCGGCGCGCTCCAGCAGCAGGACGTAGCTCAGCCGATCCGGCGCGGGGTCGACGTCGACGTCGAGGCGGCTCGTGTCGGCGGCCAATCCGGGGACGTACCACTGGTGGCGGTTGCCACCCGCCTCCTTCGCCGCGCACATGGCCACCGACGCGTGGTAGAGCAGATCGTCGGCGGTGCGATCGGCCATGTCCGAAGCCAGACCGATGCTGGCCGAGACGGTGGCGGAGCCGTCGCCCACCTTCACCGGCGCGCCGACCGCGTCCCGGATCCGTCGCGCCAGGCTCTCCAGCGAGTCGGCGTCGCCGTACGGGACGAGCAGGGCGAACTCGTCGCCCCCGAGCCGGGCGACGTCGGCGCCCGGCCCGGCGGCGTGGCGTAGGCGCTCGGCCACGACCGACAGCACGCTGTCGCCGGCCGCGTAGCCGAGGTCGCGGTTCAGTCCGGCGAAGTCGTCGAGGTCGAGGAGGAACAGGCAGTGGGCGGCGGGCGGCGCCTCGTCCCACGACAGGGCCGCCGTCAACCGGTCCCGGAACAGCTCCCGGGTCAGCAGGCCGGTGAGGGAGTCGTGGAAAGCCCCGTAGAGCAGGCTCTCGGCCGCCGATTCCTGCGCCCCTCCGCCCGTCGGGGCCGCCCAGTCCGTCGCCGGGCGGACGTCGGCGGCATCGAGCTCCAGTGCGAACTCCTGGGTGCTCAATACCTCGACACGCGCCAGGTCCCACTTGCTCAGGCCGATGCGATCCAGGGCCTCCGACCATTTGGCCAGCGCGGTCGTCACCGCATCGGCCACGGTGGCGCCGTCGACGTTGAGCTGGATGGCGTAGCGGTGGGGGTCATGAAGGCCGGAGACGTTCAGGTCCCCCAAGGCGCCGACCAGGGCGCTCAGCGCCTCGATGTCGATCACCGACTCGCCGCTCTCGTCCGTCGCTTCGAGGAGTACGACCCACTCCCGGTTGAACACGATCCACCATCCCCCTGCCCCGCACCGTCCGACCAACCGGCCGGACCCTCCGCTCCCGAACTCCCGGGGATGACCTGCTTATCGACACGGCGACCGAAAATGTTGAGCGCTCCAGATCTTCCAAGGAGACGCCCAGCCCGTAACTCCGGCCCGAGCCAATACGGTGCGTTCCAGGCGCAGGTCGACAGGAAGGACGATGCGATGGCATTCCCGGACGCTCTGGGGCGGCACTGGAAGGGCTGGGTGATCGGCGTGGTCGCCGCCCTGCTGGTCCTCGGCGTGGGCGGTCCGTTCGTCTACATCTACTTCGTCGAGGGCACGCCGCCGCCGCCGTTGAGCCTGTCGACCGCCGCCGCGCCCTCCGGAGGGACCGCCACCACGACGTCCACCGTCGCCGGCACGGGGGCGGTGGACCCGGCGGCGTCGTCCTCGTCCGGATCGCCTGCCTCCGGATCGGCCGTCGACGGCACGTGGAACGTCTCGAGCGGCTCCACGGCCGGCTACCGCATCAAGGAGACCCTCCTCGGCCAGTCGAACACCGCCGTGGGCCGGACCACGGCGGTGACGGGCAGCATCGTCGTCAGCGGCGCCTCGGTGCCGACGGGGAGCTTCTCGGTCGACCTGACCAAGGTGGCGAGCGACCGCAGCCAGCGCGACGACCAGTTCCAGGGCCGCATCATGGACACGGCCAGGTTCCCGACGGCCACCTTCGTGCTCACGTCGCCCATCCAGTTCGGCGCCGCGCCGGCCGAGGGCGCCCAGATCACCGCCGGCGCCGCCGGCAACCTCACCATGCACGGTGTGACCAAGCCGGTGGCGTTCCAGGTGACGGCGACGCGCAACGGTGGAGTCATCGGGGTCCAGGGCTCGGTCCCGATCGTCTTCGCCGACTACGGCATCTCCAATCCGAGCGGCGGGCCGGCGACCACGGAGAACAACGGCGTTCTCGAGTTCCTCATCAACCTCACCCACGGCTGAGGCGGAGCCGGGCGCGGCCCCCGGCGTGGTGGGATGCTGGCCGGGTGCGGGTGCGGGCGTCGGTGGTGTCGGTGGTCCTGGTCGTCGCCGCGGGCTGCGGGGGTGGCGGAGGCGGCGGCGCCTCGGCCGGCAAGGCTCCGGCCCAGCCGTCGATCCAGCACGGCAGCATCGACGTCGGCGGCCTGGCGCGGACCTACCGGGTCTTCGTCCCGCCGACGCTCGACCAGACCCAGCCGGCGGCGCTGCTCGTCGCCCTCCACGGCGGCGGGAACACCGCCGACAGCATGGTGTCGACGACGATGTTCGACCGGGAGGCGTCCACCTGGGGCTTCATCACCGCCTATCCCGAGGGGACCGGCCGCGCGTGGAACGCCGGGTTCTGCTGCGGCTCGGCGCCGGCGCGCAACGTCGACGACGTGGGCTTCCTGGACCGGCTCCTGGACACCCTCGAGGCCGGTCACGACATCGACCGCGCCCGCGTCTTCGTCGCCGGGGTCTCCAACGGCGCCATGCTGGCGTACCGGTTCGCGTGCGAGCACGCCGACCGGGTCACCGCAGTGGGGTCGGTGGCCGGGTCCATGCGGGTCGACGGCTGCACGCCGAGCCGGCCCGTGTCCACCATCGAGTTGCACGGCACCGCCGACCCTCTCGTTCCCTACGCCGGCGGCACGCCCGACGCCCCGGAGGCCGCAGGGGCAGCCGCCTACGACTCGTCCCCCGCGGTGGCGGCGCGATGGGCCCAGGTGGACGGATGCGGAGCGGCACCGGCCAGCCGCACCGACGGCCCCGTCACCACGGCCACCTGGTCGGCGTGCGCCCGGGGCGCGTCGGTGAGCCTGGTGAGCGTCGACGGTGGCGGGCACACGTGGTTCGGGCCGGGGCTCGGTCCCGCCGACGGCGCCCTGGATGCCACCGACATGATCTGGCGGTTTTTCAATGGTGTGCGCCCCACAGGATGACCGCCCTCCGGTAAGGGCGCGCCCCCTCCCGCATGCCGGCGACGGCTAGATTCCGGCCGTGGCTGCACCGACGCAGGTCCTGCGCCCCGGACGGCCACCGCAGCGGCAGCGGCATCGGCGCCGGTGGCTGAGCCGGGTACGCAACGGCGTCATCATCCTGCTCGTCGTGTGCGTCGGCCTGGCCGGCAGCGGCTACCTCTATCTGCGCTACCAGCTGGGCCGGATCGCCAAGCTCAACATCCCCGGCCTGGCCAGCGACGACACCTCGTCGGTGATGAACGTCCTGCTCGTGGGCTCGGACAGCAGGGCGGACGTCCAGGGCGACCTGGTCGATGCGACCGGGAAGGGCCAGGCGGGCACCGCCGGCCAGCGCAGCGACACCATGATGGTGCTGCACATCGATCCCACGCAGCAGAAGGCCACGATCCTCTCCATCCCCCGCGACCTGTACGTGCCGATCGCCGGCACGGCCGGCAAGGACAAGATCAACGCCGCGTACTCCCTCGGAGGGGCACCGAAGCTGGTGGAGACGATCCAGCAGGACCTCGGCATAGAGATCAACCACTACGCCGAGGTCGACTTCTCCGGGTTCGAGCGCATCGTGAACACCATCGGCGGCGTGAAGGTCTACGTCGACGCGCCGGCCCGTGACTCCAACAGCGGCCTCGACATCCCCGTCGCCGGATGCTCACAGCTCGACGGCTTCCAGGCCCTCGCCTTCGTCCGCAGCCGGTACTACGAGACCTATCAGAATGGCCGCTGGCTGAGCGGCAGCAACTCCGACATCGACCGGATCACCCGCCAGCAGGACTTCATCCGCCGGATCATGAGCAAGTCCGTGTCCTCGGGGCTCTCGAACCCGCTGACCCTCAACCGCCTCATCGGCATCGGCGTCGCCAACATCAAGGTCGACCAGGCCATGTCCACCAAGGACATCACCAACCTGGCCCGCAAGTTCCGCTCCCTCGACGCCAACTCCGTACAGATGCTCACGCTGCCGGGAAACCGGGCCTTCGTCGGGGATGCCGACGTCCTGCTCCTCGACAAGGAGAAGGCATACGCCTACATCGACATCCTCAACGGCAAGACGGCCCCGCAGGCGCCTGCCGTCCAGCCGCCCGATGTGTCGGTCCGGGTGCTCAACGGCAACGGCGTCGAAGGGTCGGCAGCCAAGGCGGGCACCTCGTTGCAGCAGCTCGGCTTCAAGATCGTCGAGACGACCAGTGCCGACAACTACGGCTACCCGGAGACGACCATCCGCTACGCGCCGGGCGCCCAGGCCCAGGCCGAGCTCCTGCACGGCTACCTGGCCGGCGGCGCCAAGCTGGAGCGGGACGCCACCCTGGCTACGCCCGGCGTCGTCCTGATCCTGGGCGCCGACTACACCGGCGTCCACGCTCCCGCCGCGGCGGCGGCCGCCGGGACGACAGTACCGGCCGCACCGGTCACGACCGCGCCGCCCAAGCCCTCCTGCTGAGGGGCGCCGGACCGCCCGACGGCGAGGGCGCCCGCGGCTCAGTGGATGCGGATGAGGCGGAGCACGTCGGTGGTCGATTCCATGCCGACCTGGGAGCCGACCAGGACGGCCACCAGGTCGTCGGTCTTCACCACCCCGGCGTCGACCGCAGCCTTGATGGAGAACCACACGATGTCGTCCGTCGACCCCTGGCGGTCGATCAGTACCGGCGTCACCCCCCACGCCACCGCCAGCTGGCGGGCGGTCCGGGGCGAAGGCGTGGCCCCGAGGAGGGGGACGACCGGCCGGAACCGTGAGATGGCGCGGGCGGTGTTGCCGCTGTTGGTGCAGGCGATGATCGCCGCCGCCCCGGCGTCGGTGGCCGCCCGCCACGCCGCGGCCGAGATGGCGGCGGTGATGCGGCGGGACGCCGGTGCGCCCCGGTTCTCCGCCACCTGTTGCGCGCCGCGCTCGCGGCCCCACATCAGGTAGTCGAACTCCCGCTCGGCCCGGGTGGCGATCCGGGACATGGTGGCGACGGCCCCCGCCGGGTCCTGGCCGATGGCCGTCTCGCCCGAGAGCATCAGCGCGCTGGTGCCGTCGAGGACGGCGTTGGCGACGTCGCTCACCTCGGCCCGGGTCGGCGTGGGCGCCCGGACCATGGACTCGAGCATCTGGGTGGCGGTGATGACCGGCAGGCCGTAGGCCACGCCCGTCTGGATGATCCGCTTCTGGTAGTGGGGGACGTCCTCCAGGGCACAGCGGATGCCCAGATCGCCTCGGGCCACCATGACGCCGTCAGCGACCGCGATGATCTCCTCCAGGGCGTCGACGGCCTCCTGGGTCTCGATCTTGGCCACCAGCATGGGGCCGTACGGGCCCGCCGCGGCCCGGACCCGTTCCACGTCGGCGGCCGATCGCACGAAGGAGATGGCCACCGCGTCGACCCTGGCCCGGCACACCTCCTGGAGCAGCTCCAGATCCTCGCGGGTCGGGGACTCCATCGGGAAGCGGGCGGTCGGGAGCATCACCCCGGGCCGGCCCATCAGGTGCCCACCGGTGGTGACCCGGACCGTCGCCCGGTCGGGGTGAACCTCTTCGACGACGAGGTTCACACCGCCGTCGCCCATGGCGACCCGGTCGCCGGGCTGCAGGTGCTCCACCAGCTCGGGGTGGTCGACGGCGATCCGGTGCCCGTCGCTGGTGGCGGCGCCCTCCTGGACCGACACCACCTCGAGGCGGTCGTCCTCGATGACGTGGACCTCCTCCACGAACGGCCCGGTGCGGATCTTCGGCCCGGGGAGGTCGGCCAGGATCCCGACGAAGGCGCCGGCGTCGTCCGCCGCCCTGCGGACGACGGGAATGGTCTCGAGGGTGTCCTCGACCGGGCCGTGGGCCAGCGAGAGGCGGGCCATGTTCATCCCCGCGGCCACCATGCGCCGGAGGACGGCCGGGTCCTTGGAGGCCGGTCCGACGGTGGCGACGATCTTGGTCCGACGCACGCTGCTCCTTCTCGGCTGTCCCGGTCCCCGGCCCGGCCAATCTACGGCCCCCGGGACGGTTCACCCCGTCGATACGGTTGCACCGTGCGACGGACGGCGAGCGGGACGACCATCCGCTACGGGCGGCGCCGGGCGCAGGTGGGCGATCTCCGCCTTCCGGCCACGCCGGGCCCGCACCCGGTGGTCATCGTCCTCCACGGGGGCTTCTGGCAGGCCGTGTACGGGCGGCGGCTGATGGACCGGCTCAGCGCCGACCTGGCCGATCACGGCTTCGCGGCCTGGAACCTCGAGTACCGGCGGGTCGGCGTCGGCGGAGGCTGGCCGGCGACGTTCCTCGACGTCGCCGCCGGCGTCGACGCGGTGGCCCGGCTACCGGGGGTCGACGCCGGGCGGGTCACGACACTGGGCCACTCCGCCGGCGGCCAGCTCGCCCTGTGGGCCGCGTCCCGCCCCGGCCTGCCCGGCGGCGCGCCGGGTGCATCGCCTGCGGTCGCCGTCCGAGCGGCCGTCGCCCTCGCCGGCGTCGTCGACCTGGTCGACGCCGCGACCCGAGGGGTGGGAGGACCGGCGGTCCGCCAGCTCCTCGGCGGACGGCCGACAAACGAGCCCGACCGCTACGCCCTCGCCTCGCCGGCGGCCCGGCTGCCGATCGGCGTGCCCCAGCTCGTCGTCCACGGCGAGGCCGACCGCCATGTGCCGGTCGACATGTCCCGAAGCTACGCGGAGGCGGCGAGCGCCGCCGGCGACGAGGTCCACCTGTGCACCCCGGCCGGCGTGGCCCACATGGACCTCCTCGATCCCCGGTCCCCGGCGTGGACGGCGACCCTCGGCTGGCTGGAGGACCGGCGCTGACGGTCGCGTCGGCCGACGGCCTGTGCTCTGGGAGGCTGGGGGCATGAGCGCGCCCCTCGTCCCCCGCCAGGTCCTGTTCGGCAACCCCGAACGGGTCAGCCCCCGCATCTCCCCCGACGGGAAGCGCCTGGCCTGGATCGCCCCGGAGGACGGGGTGCTCAACGTCTGGACCAACGACGTCGGCGCGCCACTGGGCGAGGCGAAGGCGATCACCGCCGACCGGGACCGGGGCATCCGGTCGTTCTTCTGGGCCCATGACAACCGGCACCTCATGTACATCCAGGACGTCGGAGGCGACGAGAACTGGCACCTGTTCGACGTCGACCTGCAGACCGGGGAGACGCGCGACCTCACCCCGTTCGAGGGCGTGCAGGCCCGGGTCGAGGAGACCGACAAGCGCTTCCCGCACCACATCCTGGTCGGCCTCAACGCCGACAACCCGGAGCTGCACGACGTCTACCGGCTCGACCTGCGGGACGGGAAGCTGGAGAAGATCACCGAGAACCCCGGCTTCATCGGCTTCCTCGCCGACGCCGAGCTCAAGGTCCGGGCCGGCATGGCGCCCCTGCCCGACGGCGGAATGGTCCTCATGGTGCGCGACACCGAGGACGCCGAGTGGCGGCCGCTCCTCGAAGTCGGCCAGGACGACGCGCTGACCACCGAGCCCGTCGCCTTCACCCTCGACGGCTCCGCCCTCTGGGCGGTGTCGTCCATCGACGCCAACGCCGGGCGCCTGGTGCGCATCGACTGCGCAACCGGCGCGTCGGAGGTCGTCGCCGAGGACCCGCAGTACGACGTGGGCTCGGTGCGGCTGCACCCCGACACACGGGAGCCCCAGGTGGCGGTGTTCGTGAAGGAGCGGGCCGAGTTCCGGATCCTCGACCCCGCAATCGCCGGCGACATCGAGGCCCTGCGGGCCGTCGACCCCGGCGACCTCAACCTCGTCGGCCAGGACGACGCCGACCGCACGTGGCTGGCGGCCTACATGAACGACGACGGCCCCGTCCGCTACTACGCCTACGACCGCAGCAGCCGGGAGGCCACCTTCCTCTTCGAGCACCAGCCCGCCCTCGCCGACTACCAACTGGCCAGGATGGAACCCTTCTCGTTCACCGCCCGGGACGGACTGGTCGTCCACGGGTACCTGACCTTCCCGCCGGGCGCGGCCCGGGCGGGGCTGCCGGCGGTGCTGAACGTCCATGGAGGGCCGTGGGCCCGGGACACGTGGGGGTTCGACGCCCAGGCCCAGTGGCTGGCCAACCGGGGCTACCTCTGCGTGCAGGTCAACTTCCGGGGATCGACCGGCTACGGCAAGGACTTCGTCAACGCCGGCGACCGCGAATGGGGCGCCAAGATGCACGACGACCTCATCGACGCGGTGGACTGGGTGGTGGCCCAGGGCCACGCCGACCCGGCCCGGGTGGGCATCTACGGCGGGTCGTACGGGGGCTATGCCGCCCTGGTGGGGGCCGCCTTCACCCCCGACGTCTTCGCCTGCGCGGTCGACATCGTCGGCCCGTCGAACCTCAAGACCCTCATCGAGTCGATCCCGCCGTACTGGGCGCCGATGATCGCCCAGTTCCACACCCGGGTCGGCAATCCCGAGACCGAGGAGGAGTTCATGTGGGAGCGCTCCCCGCTCTCTCGGGCCCAGGACATCCGCATCCCGCTCCTGATCGCCCAGGGCGCCAACGACCCGCGGGTCAAGCAGGCCGAGTCCGAGCAGATCGTGGCCGCCCTCACCGCCAAGGGCATCGACCACGAGTACATGCTGTTCCCCGACGAGGGCCACGGCTTCGCCAAGCCCGGGAACCGGCTGAAGTTCTTCGCCGCCGCCGAGCGCTTCCTGGCCAAGCACCTGGGCGGCCGGTTCGAAGAGGACGCCGGGTAGGGCGGTGAGCCCGCCTTCCGGCGCCCAGTACCGGATCGCCTCCGGTGACCAGGAAGCCACCGTCGTCGAGGTGGGCGGCGGGGTGCGGACCTACACCGCCGCCGGCGTCGACGTCCTCGAGGGTTACGGCGAGGACGAGCGCTGCAGCGGGGGTCGGGGGCAGATCCTCCTGCCCTGGCCGAACCGGCTGCGCGACGGCCGGTACCGGTTCGGCGACACGGACCAGCAGCTGGCCCTGACCGAGCCGGACCGCCACAACGCCATCCACGGCCTGACCCGGTGGATGAACTGGACGGCGTCGGTGCACGAGGCCGACCGGGTGGTGATGAGCCTCGTCCTGCATCCCCAGCCCGGCTATCCCTTCGTCCTGGCCCTGTCGGTCGACTACCGGCTGGGACCGCGTGGGCTCGTCGTGGCCACCACCGCCTCCAACCTGGGCGACCGGCCCTGCCCGTACGGCGCCGGGGCCCATCCGTACCTGACCGTCGGCACCGACCTGATCGACGACGCCGTGCTCCGGGCGCCGGGTGCGACCCGTCTGGAGACCGACGACCAGGGCATCCCGGTGGGATCGACAGCGGTGACCGGCACCTCCGACGACTTCCGTGCGCCCCGTCGCCTGGGCGAGATCGTCCTCGATACCGCCTACACCGACCTCGACGGCGCCGAGGTCTCCCTGACCGACCCGGTCACCGGCCGCAGGGTCACGCTCCGGATGGACGGGTCCCACCGGTGGTTGATGCTCTTCACCGGTGACACCCTCGGGCCCGACCGCCGGCGGCGGGGGCTGGCCGTCGAGCCGATGACGTGCCCGCCCGACGCCTTCGTCAGCGGGGAGGGCCTGCGGATCCTCGATCCGGGCCGGTCGTGGACGACGTCGTGGGCCGTCGGGCCAGGCTGACGGCGCTGGCCACGACCCAGGCCTGGCCGGCGGTCAGCCCCAGCCGCTGGAACAGCCCGCTCCTCGCCCCGGCCAGCGTCAGGGCGAGGCACACGGCCGACACCACCCCGGCGGCGGTGGACACCGCCGCCCATGCCGTCGTCGGGCGCAGCCGGTCGGGCCCGTGGGTGGCCAGCACCGGGATGGCGGCCAGCGTGGCGTAGCCCAGGCCGGCGGCGACGCCGTGGACGACGTCGTGGCCCGACCCCAGGGGGACGGCGGCGACCGCCAGGGTGAACGCGCCGTTGGCCAGGGCGGCGACCCACGCCGAACCGTCGTCGAGGTGGGTGCGGAGCGCCCCCGAGTAGAGGACCATGCCCGCCCCGAGCGTGACCAGGGCCGCGGTCATCAACGGGCGGCTCCCGGCGCCGATCGCCGCCAGCCGGCTGATGGCGTCGCGCGTGGGGTCGTAGCCGTCCGCCCGGGCGCCCAGGACGGCCCAGGCGGTGACGAACACCGCGGGGCCCACAATTCCGCCCCCGCTCAGCAGGATGTCGCGCACTGGCGGTCTCCGGGGCCCGGAGCCGGTGCCGGAACCTGTGGGACCCGGACCGGTCAGCCCGAGACCAGGCTGGCGAGGGCCCACACCGCAGCAATGGCGCCGATGGCGATCATCACCGCGCTCCGCCCCACCGGGGCCCGGGTCAGCTCACCCGCCTTGGCCTGCCTGGGCGGCCGGACGAGCGCCATGCCGTTGCCGAAGACGAGAGCGGCGCCGAGGGCCAGCACGAGGAACGGCAGCAGGTCCTGACCGAGGAACACGCGTAGAACCTAGACGGTGGGGCTAAAGGTGCCGCTCGCGGCTGACGACACAGACCGTGCCCCGACACGACGACGGGGGGACGGGACTCCCAAGGTCGTCTTGCGCTTCTCGCCGGGCGCAGGACCCCCCTCGACCCCCCGTCGCCGTGCGGGCGTGCGGGCGTGCGGCTACTTCCCCTTGCGGTCCCGGTAGTTCTCCAGGGCCCGACGGTGGCCGCGGGCGCCGGTGCCGACCACACCGCCGGTGCGGACCTCCTTGACCACGTCCTCGAGGTCCTTGAGCAGCTCGTAGACGTCGTCCTCGGCACCCGAGGCGTCCACCCTGCCCATGGCCTTGTGGATCCGGTCGAGATGCCGGCGTACCTGCCCGTACTCGTCGTCGAGCTTGCGACGGGCCTCCTCCAAGGTGTCATCCACCGCTGCCTCCTCGAGCCGCTGCCACTGCTACTGCTACTGATGGGCACTGGGTCACCGATGGCGAACCTACCTCCTCGGCACGCCGGGCCCGCGTGGCCCGGGCGCTACCTCGCCGCTGCGGCGGGGTCGGGGTCGTGGACCATGCGCTGGTTGACGACGAAGCCGCCGAACGGGAGGGCCGAGGCGATCAGCACGATCAGCGTCTGGCCGCCGTTCCAGCCCTGTTCCTCCCGGACCAGCAGGGTGAGGACGAAATAGACCAGGAAGGCGATGCCGTGGACGGGGCCGAGCACCTTCACGGCGTCGCCGCCGTCGAGCACCTCCTTCACGAAGACGGCGCAGAGCAGCACCAGGTAGGTGACGGCTTCCACGAGGGCGGCGATGCGGAACTTTGAGGTCACCGCAGGAGTATTGCCGCTGGGTCGCGATGCCGGCCATCGCCCGACCGTCTCGACGGCCGCACCACCCGCTCAGGCGAGGGCCCTGCCGATGGCGTGGAGGGCCAGTCCGGCGGCGGCGCCCACGACGGTGCCGTTGATCCGCACGTACTGGAGGTCGGGACCGAGGAGCAGTTCCAGCCGGGACGCCGTCTCCTCGGCATCCCAGCGGGCGATGGTCCCGCTGACGAAGGCGGCGATGTCGTCGTCGAAGTGGTCGGCGAGGTAGCCGACCGCCCGCTCCACCGCCCTCTCGACCGTCGCCGCCAGCTCCGGGTCGTCCCGCAGCCGGCCGCCGCCGGCCCTGACGGCCACGACCATCCGGCGACGCAGCGACGAGCCCGGATCGCAGGCCTGGTCCCGCAGCGACCCCTTGGCGTCGGCCCACAGCGCGGTCACCCACTCCCGGACCTGTGGCTGGGAGAGGAGCTCGTGCTTGATGCGCTCGCCCCGCTCCCAGAGGTCGACCGAGGTCTCGAGCTCGGCGGCCAGCAGGCGCAGGCGGGCGTCGAGCTGGCGCCGGAGCTCGTGGTCGTGGTCGCCCGCCATGTCGCGCAGCACCGACCGCACCCCCTCCAGCAACCGGTCGAAGATGCGATCCTCCATCGCTCCCGGGAGCCACCACGGTGAGCGGTGGCCGAACTGCTTCTTGAGGTCCTGGCCATGGGCCCCGAGGTAGCCCTCCATGCCGGACAGGGCGGCGTCGAGCACCTGGTCGTGGCGACCGTCCTGGATCAGGAAGCGCAGGGCCCGGCCGGCCAGCGGGGCCAGCGGGATGGCGTCCACCCGCTCGCGGACGAGTCCCTCCATCGCCCGGTGGACGTCGTCGTCGCGGAGCAGGTCGGCGGCGGCCACCGCGGCGCCGGCCAACTCGGCCGCGACCCGGGCGGCGTTGCCCTCCGTCGACAGCCAGCCGGCGAGGCGGTCGACGACGCCGGCCGACCGCACCCGGTCGACGAGCACGTTACGGGTGAGGAAGCTCTCGCGGATGAACTCGCCCAGCGTCGCTCCGAACTGGTCTTTCCGTTCCACGACGATGGCGGTGTGCGGGATCGGCAGCCCGAGCGGGTGCCTGAAGAGGGCGGTCACCGCAAACCAGTCGGCCAGGCCGCCCACCATCGACGCCGCCGCCGTCGCCTGCATGTACTCGACCCAGGTGGAGTGCCCGCCCCACACCGAGACCACCACGAACACGAGGGTGACCGCCCCGAGGAGCGCGGTCGCCCGGCGCTTGGTCACCGCCAGCTGGCGGCGTCGCTGCTGCTCGGCGCCCGGACGGCCGGGCGCCGGCGCGGACGGGGTCGGGGCCATCGGGTTCCGGCCGGCTTAGTTCACAGAGTCGATGTAGCGCCGCCAGCGCTCCCGCAGGGAGCGTGGCCTCGCTGCCGGCTCGACGGCGACCGGTTCGCCGCCGGAGGGGCACGGCGCGACGACAGCGGGGTCGACGGCTGCGTCGATGGCGGGCTCGGAAACCCGCCGCGCCGCCTCCGTCGCGGCCAGCGCCTTCTCGGCGCTCTCGGCCCGGGCCAGCCGCTCGGCCGCCACCGCCTCGGCGACCTCCGCCCGACGGCGCCACTCCGCCACCTCGGCCCGGAGGCGCTCCAGCTCCTCGGGCTGGGCGGTGTCCACGGGCTCATGCTCGCACGGTGGGGCGCCCGCGCGGGGCCGTGCCCTCCCGGTCCGCCTCAAGGTCTTCCGTCCAAAGGCCGATTGATACCGGGGGAGTCCGAGCAGGTAGGGGGCAAGAGGTGCGAACACCCGAGGAGGCGCCACTGCAGTTGCTGCCCGAAGCGGCGCTGCAGGTGGACTCCTACGGACGGCTGGTGGCTCGGAACCGGCTGGCCGCAGCCATGTTCGGGGCGACCGGTCCCCTCCAGGCATCGGCCCTGACCGAGTCGCTGCGGCAGATGCCGGGCTTCCGGGACTGGCTGGCCGGGCGGGGCGACGAGTTCTTCCGGGGCCGGCTGCACGCCCGGCGGTCCAACGGCGTACCGCTCACCGTGGACCTGAGCGCCCGCCGCATCGCCAAGCGGGCCGGGGGTGCGGTGTGCCTGCTGGTCGAGCTGGACGGCAAGCGGGTGAGCACCGAGGCCCAGCGCTACTTCGACATCGCCTTCGACACCGCACCCATCGGGATGGCCCTGTTCAACACCGACGGCGAGTTCGTCCGGGTGAACGCCTCGCTGTGCACGATGCTGGGGCGCACGGAGGACGAGCTCCTCGGTCGGCGCGACCAGGAGCTCACCCACCCCGACGACCGCCAGGCCGACATCGACGCCGCCTGGCGGATCCTCCGGGGCGAGATCCACACCTGGCAGTGCGAGAAGCGGTTCGTGCACGCCGACGGGGGCGTGGTGTGGGCGATCGCCAATCTGACCTTCCTCCGGGACGAGGCCGGCAACCCGCTGAGCTGGGTGGGCCAGTTCCAGGACATCACCGCCCGGAGGACCCTCGAGACCGACCTCCGCGAGCGCGAGCGCCTGACCCGTCGTATCCTCGAGACCGCTCACGATGCCTTCGTGTCGATCGACGAGGCCGGCGTGGTCGTCGACTGGAACTCCCAGGCCGAGGTCACCTTCGGCTGGGAGCGCGACGAGATCATCGGGCGGGAGCTGGCCGACACGATCGTGCCCGAGGCGCTGCGGGACGGGTACCGTCGCGGCCTCCAGCGCTTCCTCACCACGGGCACGTCCTCGTTGATCGGCCCGTTGGTGGAGCTGAGCGGCCTGCACCGCAGCGGCCGGGAGTTCCCCGTCGAGCTGACAATCTGTGCGGTTCCCACCGTCGACGGATACCGGTTCAACGCCTTCCTGCGTGACATCAGCGGTCGCAGGCGGGTCGAGGAGGAGGTGGCCCGGGCGCACTCCGCCGCCGTGGAGGCCTCCCGCATGAAGTCGGAGTTCCTCGCCAACATGAGCCACGAGATCCGCACGCCGCTGAACGGGGTGATCGGTATGACCGGGCTCCTGCTGCAGACCGATCTCGACGCCGAGCAACGCGATTTCGCCGAGACGGCCAAGCGCTCGGGTGAGGTGCTGCTCGACGTGGTGAACGGCGTGCTGGACCTGTCCAAGATCGAGGCGGCCAAGCTGGACCTCGACAGCTGCGACTTCGACCTGCGGGAGCTGGCCGACGACGTGGGCCGCCTGCTCGGTCCCCAGGCCCGGGCCAAGGGCCTCGGCCTGAGCGTCAGCGTGGCCCTGGAGGTGCCGATCAGGATGACCGGGGACCCGGGCCGGGTCCGCCAGGTCATCACCAACCTCGCCGGGAACGCGGTGAAGTTCACCGACGCCGGCGACGTGGCCATCGACGTCTCCCTGGCCGAGGCCGGGGACCGGCCGCTCGTGCGGGTCGAGGTGCGCGATACCGGCATCGGAATCCCGGCCGCCGACCAGGACCGGCTCTTCGAGTCCTTCACCCAGGCCCACGCGTCGACGACCCGGCGCTACGGGGGAACGGGGCTGGGCCTGGCCATCTCGAAGCGCCTGGCCGAGCTCATGGGCGGCTCCATCGGGCTCGACAGCGCCCCCGGGCGGGGCAGCACGTTCTGGTTCACTGTCCGCCTGGGCGTGGCCGGACCGCCGCCGCCGGCGTCCGTGGCGCTCGTCGCCCAGTCGGGGCCGATCGCGCCCGCCGGGCTGCGGGTGCTGGTGGCGGAGGACAACCCGGTCAACCAGCGGGTGGCGAGCGCCATGCTGGCCCGGCTCGGGTTCGGCGTCGACGTGGTGGGCGGGGGCGCGCAGGCGGTCGAGGCCCTGCGCCACGGCTCCTATGCCGCGGTGCTGATGGACTGCCAGATGCCGGGAATGAACGGGTACGAGTCGACGGCGGCCATTCGCCGGGAGGAAGGCGCCCGGCACCGGACGCCGATCGTGGCCGTCACCGCGTCGGCGATGAAGGGCGACGAGGAGCGGTGCCTGGCCGCAGGCATGGATGCCTACCTTCCCAAGCCGGTGCGGATGGAGGCGCTGGCCGAGGTGTTGCGCCGGCTGCTCCCGGACCCCTCCGGCACGACGACGGACGAGGCATGCGATGTCGACTGCGACGTACTGGCCGACCTGGAGGACCTGTCCGGCGATCCCGCCCTGTTCGAGGTATTCGTCACCGAGACCTCCAACCGGATCGAGGTGCTCGATCGCGCCGTGTCGATCGGCGACATGGGGGAGGCGGCGCGATCCGCCCACAGTGTCCGAGGCAGCGCCGGAGCCTTCGGCGCCCGCGGCCTGGGTGCGCTCAGCACCGAGTTGGAGGTTGCATGCAGGGCCGGTGACCGACCGGCGGCCATCGGCCTGGTCGCCGCCATCAGGTCCGAGTTCGACGGCGTCCGCCGGTTGCTGGCCGCCCGCCCGACGCGACCCTCGATGGGTCGGACGGCCGACGCGCGGGGGTGAAACGGTTCCGGCCGATTCGTCCGTTCTGACCCGAACCCGGCCGTCAGGGCGCCGGGGGGCCAGTGTGGAAGTCGGCTGGGCCCTGGGCGGGCGCCGGGCGCGGCCGCTACCCTGGTGGCACGGCGGACCCCGGCGACACCAACGAATTGGACCTTCTCGGAGGTTTCGTCTTCGCGGTCGGAGGCGAGGTGCTGCTCGGGATCTCGGCCGGATCTCAGCGCCTGCTGGCCTTTCTTGCCCTGCGTGACCGCCAGGTGACCCGTGGCCAGGTCGCAGGCACGCTGTGGCCTGACTCGACCGACGAGCGCGCCGGCGCCAGCCTGCGCTCGGCCGTGTCACGCCTCGAGCGTCCGACCCGGCGGGCGGTGCGGGTGACGGCGGCCGACCTGAGCCTCGCCCAGGACGTCGAGGTCGACGTGCACTACTCCCGGTCCCTTGCGCACCGGCTCACCGACCGGGGCGCCGACTCGCCTGACGAGGACATCGGTGGCCGGGCGGTGGCGGCGCTGTCCGACGACCTCCTCCCCGGTTGGTACGACGACTGGGCGGTGATCGAGGCCGAGGAGTGGCACCTGCTCCGAATGCACGCCCTCGAGGCGGTGGCGGCGAGGCTGACCGCGGCCGACCGCCTGGCCGAGGCGGTCGGCGCAGCCCTGGCCGCAGTCCGGGCCGAGCCCCTGCGGGAGAGCGCCCGCGCCGCCCTGATCCGGGT
>JALYYN010000393.1 GCA_030946525.1 Actinomycetota bacterium
CGGCCGACAGGTGGGCGCCGAGCCCCTTAGCGCGTGGCTTCCCGCCGCCGATAGGTATAGTGCCGTTCCTGCCTGGCGCCAAGCAGGTCGAGGATCCATGGAAGGCGATCGGTATTCGCGCCGCCGGCGTGCACCCCGAGGTCGCTCCTAACCCCGAGCGCCGTGGCTCCACCAGAGTCGCCCTGAACGCCGGCCGTGTGTCATGTCGCCTGCGCTCTGGCCAGGCGTCTCCGGCCAGCGCTCTCGCGGACACGGGGCGCCCATAACGTCGCCGGCAATGCCGCTGAGGACCCACGCGCAAATGCCGGTTTAAGGGGCGACCGAGAGCAGGAACACTGCGCAGCAACGCTCCGCCCGGCCATTTCCGCCGGCTGGCGCGGAATGCGTCCCTACCACAGCCCTCGACGACGCTCGCGTTGCGGGTCCGTGGAACGTACGGTGGTCGTGCGGCCATGAGAGGTGACTCCGACAAGGCGCTTGTTACGGGTATACGTTCCCAACCTCGATCAGGTGCCAGTCTCCTCGCACCCGGGCGAGCACCACATTGACGCTCCAACCCTCCTCGGCCAACGCGCTGACCCGCGTCGGCACCTTGAGCGGGCCCACGCCGCCCTCGAACCACAGGGCGCCGGGCTCCACTCGCTCGATCTGGACGTAGTCCTCCACCCAGTCCTCGTCGGCCACAGCATCGGGATCGTCGATCCGGGGCGCTTGCTGGGCGAGGTCCGAGAGCAGGCCGGCGAGCTTCTCGGCTTTGGGGAGGTCTCGGGCTGCCTCGCCGCCTCGGTCGACGGCCACGGCGAGGGCGTCGTCGTCGATCCATCCCTGGTGGTGAAGCCACTTGGCCAACGACTTGGTGACGGTGCCGGCCGCTCTGAGCAGTTCCTGGCCGGCGGCCACTTTGCGGATCATGAAGTAACCGAGGAACTCCCCCAGGTTGTCGATGAGCTCCCCCGGGCCCATCAGGTGGCAGAAGGCGTCCTCGTCGCCGGCCTCGTAGGCGCGCTCCCAGCGTTTGCGCTCCAGTTCGCTCAGGCCGGTGTATCCGTAGCCGTTCAGGCAATGGCGGAGCAGTTCGCAGATCTCCTCGTACCGGCGGTAGGTGCGCGGCGCCAGGCCGGGCCGTTGCGCGTCGAGGAACCTGGTCAGGGCGTCGTCGATCGTGATCGCCGGGAGCACAGACATCGGTCCCCATGGTTGCACCTTGCCCGTTTGCCCGCTGAGACTGCAGCGCCGGTCCCTGACTACCACGAGCGATACCTCGCGCCCGACTCGTGCCGATCCCGCGTGTTCGTAGTGACCGTTCGCGGCGTCAGCGTGCCGCTCGAGAGTGCTGCCGTGGAGGCTTCTCCTCGCTTCAATGACCCCGCCGTCGGACCCACCGATCAGCGGTCGACCTGTGAGCCGGTGACTGTGCCTTCGAGGTGCAGGACCGCGTGAACGGCAATGGGTGTGTCGGAGCAGCCTTCGGGGCCGTTCAGGCTTCTGGTGAGACCATGATCGTTGACGGTGCCGTGCCCGCCGAGGCCCGAGTAGGCACCTGTCCCGCCGACTATGTCGAAGGTGCCAGTGGAGCTGAAGCGAGTGATGCAGACGGGTTGCGTCGGCGTCTGAACGCTTGTCGTCGTTGTGCTTACGAGGGTGATGGTCCCGTCCGGGAGCACGAGGGTGTCGAGGCCCGATTCGTCGTCCTCGTTGGGCGTGATCGTTCCTCGTCCCGATATGACGCCGGCGGCGTGCACGGTTCCGGGGCTTCCGGGGGCTCCGGTGAAGATGATGGTGAAGTGCTCGTTGTGGGCTGGTCGCGCATCGGCCGGCGCGGCGACGACAAAGAGGGTCGTCATGATCATGGCTGTCATGGTGGTCAGCTTGTGCATCTGGTCTCCCGTATGTGGGTTCTGGTTTGGTTGGCTGAGAGGGTCATCGGTGTGTCGAAGGCACCGGGCCGCGTTCACCGCCTCGTCGGACACGGCGGATGAGGGCGGTCACGCCGGTGGTCAGCAGGCCGCAGACTCCTGCGGCGAACAGGAAGAAGAACAGGATGCTGACGTCGTGGGCGGTTCCGGGCGTGTCCCTCCCGAAAAGGATGTTCTCGAACATGCCGACGAGGACCGCGGCCACCGCGGTGAGGATGAATGGGCGCAGTGAGCGGGTCATGGATCTGTACCTCCCTGGGTCGTGGCCGACGTCCGGCCGCGCTCCTCACCCAACACGACTGGCGTTTCGCTGTCGTCAGCCCTGTGAGCGTTTTCCCTGGCCCGCGCGGCGGTTCGCAGTCACCCGACAGGCCGACACGCGATAGCCCGGTCGGGCGGTGATCCTGAAGACCGTGCCCGGTACGGTGAGCGACGTGCACCTGCCATCGTTTCACCCGGGACGCGGGCGACGGTCGGCGATCGAGGCGGTTCTCATCACCATCTTCGCCGCCGGCTGGCAAGCACAGATCTGGGCCCTCCAGACACCTGAGCTGAGCGGATCCAGGCTGATAACCGTGCCTTGCGGCCTGTTGATGACGCTGCCATTGCTGCTGCGCCGCCGGTCCCCGAGAGCTGTCGCCGTGCTGGTCTACGGCGCCGGCGTGGCCGAGGTCGCCGCGCTCGGCGCAGCCCTACCGATCGGTTTCGTCGTGTCGACTGTTGTGGCGGCTGGCGCCCTGGGTGCCTACCTCGAGCAGACCCCTGGGATCGTGGCTCTCGCCGGGGCCTTGGCGGCGGTGTGGACGATCTCGATCCTGGACCCGACGAGCGACGGCACGATCAGTGTGATCCTCACCGCTCCGCTCTTTGTCGGTGCTCCCTGGATGGTCGGCCGCCTCCTGAGGCGGATGCGCAACCAACACAGCTCGCTTGAGTCACTCACGGTCCGGCTCGAACACGAGCGGGAGGAGAACGCCCGGGCATCAGTTCTCGAGGAGCGCTACAGGATCGGCCGAGAGCTACACGACATCGTGGCCCACAGCCTGACCCTGATGGTCGTACAGGCCGGTGCGGCCGAGGAGGTCCTGGCCACCGAACCCGAACGAGCCCGGGAGCCGCTCCGCTCCATCCGAACAACGGGACAGCAGGCCCTCGTGGAGATGCGCCGGTTGTTGGGCATCCTCCGCACCGACGAATCCTCCACTCCCCTCGCGCCTCCTCCTGGACTGGCAGGGCTCGACGCCTTGACCGAACAGACCCGAGTCATGGGGCTCCCGACCGAGGTCCGGGTTGAAGGCGAACAATATGCCCTGCCACCCGGTCTCGACGTCGCCGTCTATCGGCTCATCCAAGAGTCCCTCACCAACACCCGGCGACACGCACGGGCGACCCAGGCGCACGTCCTTCTCCATTTCCATCCGGACAGCCTCGATGTCGAGGTCACTGATGACGGCAGCAACCGGGCGCCCTCCGGCCCCAACAGCTCCGGCCACGGTCTGATCGGCATGCGCGAACGGGTCTCGCTGTACGGGGGTGACCTCAGCACCGGCCCCCGACCAGAAGGAGGCTGGATGGTGAAGGCCCACCTCCCCATCGGCCAATGATCCGCGTCGCCATCGCCGACGACCAGTCGCTCGTGCGCGGCGGTTTCCACATGATCCTCGACGCCCAACCCGACATCGAGGTCGTGGCCGAGGCATCAGACGGCGCCGAAGCCGTCGAAGTGAGCCGCCGTCTTCACCCTGACCTCATCCTGATGGACGTACGGATGCCAGGCCTCGACGGCATCGCCGCCACCCGCCAGCTGGTCGCCCAGGGACGCGCAACCAAAGTCCTGATCCTCACAACCTTTGACCTTGACGAGTACGTCTACGAGGGGATGCGAGCAGGCGCCAGCGGCTTCCTCCTCAAAGACGTCTCGCCCGCCCAGCTCATCCACGCCGTCCGCACCGTCGCCGCCGGCGATGCCCTCCTCGCACCAACCATCATGCGCCGGATGATCGAGCAATTCATCAATCGGCCCCTCCAGACCAACGAACGCCCACCCACCATGGCAAGTCTCACCGACCGAGAGATCGATGTCCTCGTGCGGATCGCCCGAGGCCTCACGAACGCTGAGATCGCCGCCGAACTCTACCTATCCCCCGCCACCATCAAGACTCACGTCGCACGGGTGCTCGCCAAACTGGCAGTCCGCGACCGCGTCCAAGCCGTCATCGCCGCCTACGAAGCAGGCCTCGTCCAGCCCGGAAACACCGGCAGCAACTAGGACCTTGGACCGGGTGCATACTGGTTCGGTGCGTCAGGTGATCCGCCTGCCCGAGCCGAGGGTCCGACCTGAGGTCGAGGCGCGGGGCAAGGCCCGAGCCGACGTCCTGCGCCCGTACCGGGGCCGGTACGTCGCTCGCAGGGACGAGACCGTGCTGTTCGACGCCGACACGCCGCACGAGGTCGTCGCTTGGCTTCGCGAATACAGGATTGACGGAGCCACGGTGTTCCGGGTGCCCGTCGACCCGACGGTCGACATCGGCGTCCACGGGGTGTGAGGTTCGCCTTCGAGCGACTTCCCGGCACCGGTGTCGACGTTCCGCGGGCCGCACTCGAAGTCGTCGTGACCGGTACGGACCAAAGCCTGAGCGCATTGTGCCTCATCGACACGGGATCGCTTCACAATCGCTTCGGCGCCTGGGTCGCCGATCTCGCCGGGATCGATCTCGCGGCCACCGACACCCAGCGGATCGGCGTTGGTGGCACGATCACCGAAGCCCGGACGGTGACATGCGAGCTGCGTCTCGGCGACGTGACGTGGGAGGCGCCGGTCGCGTTCTGCGACCCGTGGCCGTTCGACTTCCACCTCCTCGGGCAGCTCGGGTTCCTACGTTGGTTCCGGGTCGTCATCGACGCCGCCGACGAGGCCTTCGAGGTCATCCCGAACATCGCCTGACCGGTCGCTCGCCCCGGCCGCGGCCGTCACCGCGTCGTCGAAGATACGGCCCAGGACGTTGGCGGCATCGCGATCGGACTCCGCGAGGAAGTGGGAGTAGACGTTCAACGTCGTCGCCGCGTTGCGGTGGCCGAGCCGCCCGGCGACGGTGCGCACGTCAGTGCCGGAGGACAGCAACCTGGTGGCAACGAAATGGCGGAGGTCATGCAGGCGTACGCCCGTGATCCCGGCCTTGCGGCAGAGGCGGGCGAAGGCGCGGCTGACAGAATCGGGGGTACCAGGACTTGGAGCCGTCGACCTCGTTGCTGAACACGAAGGCGCCGGCGTCGAGCTCGTGCTCACACACGCGCGCGCCCGCTCGACGGCCCGGTCCCGGCGGGCGGTGAGTGCGGCCCGCGCCGTCGGGTCGAGCGTGACCCGGCGGGCGGCGTGGTTCTTCGTGTCCTTCTCCACGAGCCCGGTGAAGCCGGAGACGATGCCTCGCTTGCTCCAGACGGTCGCCCGATCAAGGACGAGGTCGGTCCACCGCAAGGCGACCAGCTCGCTGCGCCGGGCTCCCGTCGTCGCCGGTCGCCAGCCCGAAAAGCTTTGCCAGCTCGTGGGGCTCCGGCGGGTTGATGTCGGGGCTGGGGCACGCTGGGCGGCGTCGCCGACGACGCCGGGTTCACGCTCAACCAGCCCCACTGGACCCCCTGGCCGAACGCCCGGTGCAGGATGCCAGGGGTGCGGCGGATCGTGGCCGGGGCGAGCGGCCGGCCGGTCTTGCCGCCGGCCTCACGTAGCGGCGGTAGAGACGGTCGAGGTCGGCGGCGCCGAGCTTGGAGAGCGGTACCTTCCCGAGGTACGGGAGCAGGTTGCGGTCGAGCACGCCCCGCGTCTCCTTGGCGTTCTTCGGCGAGAACCCGGGCGACGCATGCGCCAGCCACTCTTCGAGCAACTCCCCGACCGTCGCCGTCGGTGCGGGCCAGGGCCCCCGATCAGCCTCCGCCACCAGCGCGGCCAGCGCCCGTTGCGCCCGTTTGCCACCCTTGAACGTCCGCGAGATCGACCGCTTGCGGCCGGTCACCGCGTCGCGACCGACGTAGACCCGGAGCTCCCAGGAGCTCCCCCGCTGCCGCGTGAACCCTTGCATCGGGCCCCTCTCGCCGAGAGCTTGGATTGGCAGGAGATCGGCGAGATCCGGCTTCCGCAGGCAACCGAGGCGATCTACCGTATGGCCTCTGACCTGCGGTTTCCTTGCAGCCCCAACGGGATTCGAACCCGTGTCGCCACCTTGAGAGGGTGGTGTCCTCGGCCACTAGACGATGGGGCCGTGGCAGGAGCAGCAGACTACTCCCGCTGGCTCGGGGGGGAGGACTCGAACCCCCAATAACAGGTCCAGAACCTGCTGTGTTGCCGATTACACCACCCCCGAAGGCAGCGATCAGCCTACCTCACCCCCGGGAGCGCACCACCTTCTCGATGCTCGCCTGGCGGCGGAAGCCGACGACCCGGCCCACCGCCACGGCCACCGTCTCCCGGCCCATGTACTCGGCCTCGGCCACGCCCCGGATCGGGCTGGTCCGGGTGGGCGAGGAGTGGCCGTCCAGGCCGAGCTCGGACGCCATGGCCCGGATGCGGAGGGAATGGAACGGGTCGGAGACGAGCAACACCTCCTTGATGTTCCGATCGTCGAGGAAGTTGGCTGCCGCGGCAAGGGACTGCCAGGACGACGTTCCCGAGACCTCCCGGAGCACATCCGCGTCGGGAACACCCCGCGCCAACAGGTAGTCGGCCGACGCCGACGCCTCGGTGAACCGGTCCCCGGGCTGGTTGCCGCCGGTCACCACGATGACGGGGGCCAGCCTGCGACGGTAGAGGTCGATGGCGTGGTCCAGGCGGGCGGCGAGAACCGGCGACGGCTTGCCGTTGTACTGCGCGGTCCCGAAGACGACGATGGCCTGGGCCGGGCGGGCGCCGTCCTGTCGGGAGGCCAGCCAGACCTGGGCGAAGGTGACGCCGAGGTATACGGCGAGGGCCGCCACCAGGCCGGCCACCAGCTTGACCACGAGCTTCAGGACGACGAAGACAGTCGTGCCCTCGCGCGTCGCAGGCGGTGGAGCGTGCGCTCCCGGCCCAACACGTACAGGGACTCGAACAGCGGGGGGCCCACGGCGCGGCCGGTGAGGGCCACCCGGATCGGCGACTGGGCCTTGTTGAGCTTCAGCCCCTGGCGCTCGCCGGCCGCGGCCGTGACCTCGTGGAGCGTGGCCGCGTCCCACTCGCAGTCACCGTAGACGCCGATGACGTCGTCCAACAGGGCCCCCGCCGCAGGCGTGCGCTCGACTGCCTTGGCCCACGCATCGGGATCGACGGCCGGCTCGTCCAGAAAGAGGAAGTCGACCATGCCCGGCACCTCGGCGAGGGTGCGGACGCGCTCCTGGACGACGGGAGCCATGGCCTCGAACACGCTCAGATCGAAGCGCTCGGGCGGCCACGGGGGGTCCATCTCCAGCCATGGCAGCGACTCACGCACGAACGTGGCGACGGGGAGGGCCCGGATGTACCCGCCGTTGATGGCGTCGAGCTTCTTGACGTCGAAGAAGGCCGGCGAGGGCTTCACGTCCTCCAGCCGGAACTCGGCGATCATGCGCTCCACGGGGACGATCTCGTCGTCGCCCGCGGGCGACCAGCCCAGCAGGGCCAGATAGTTGCGCATGGCCTCGGGCAGGTAGCCCCGCTCGCGGTACTCCTCGACGGCCACGTCGTCGCGCCGCTTGGACAGCTTCTGGCGCTTCTCGTTGACGATGAGGGGCAGGTGGGCGAAGACGGGCGGTTCGCCCGCGCCCAGGGCAGCCCGGAGCAGCAGGATCTTGGGCGTGGCCGGCAGCAGGTCCTCGCCCCGGATGACGTGGGTGATCCCCATGTCGGCGTCGTCCACCGCGTTGGCCAGGAGGAACATCGCCGATCCGTCGGTGCGCCGGATGACGAAGTCCTCGATGGTGGCGTGGTCGAAGCTGACGTCGCCCCGGATCACGTCGTGGACGACCGTGGTCCCCTCATCGGGGGCGCGGAACCGCACGACGCCCTCGGCGAGGCCCCGGTCGCGGCAGAACCCGTCGTAGCCGGGGACGGGGCTGCCCTTGGTCCGGGCGTCGACCTCCTCCCGGGTGCAGCCGCAGAAGTAGGCGTGCTTCTCCTCGATCAGCCGGTCGACCGCGTCCCGGTAGAGCTGGGTGCGCGTCGACTGCCGGTAGGGGCCTTCGTCCCAGTCGAGGCCCAGCCACCGCAAGGTGCGCTCGATGCCCTCGATCAGGTCGTCGCGCGACGTGGCCGCGTCGGTGTCCTCGATGCGCAGGACGAACGTGCCACCCACGTGGCGGGCGTAGAGCCAGTTGAACAGCGCGGCCCGTGCCCCTCCGACGTGGAGGTAGCCCGTGGGAGCAGGCGAGAAGCGGACCCGGGCGTTCACGGCGTCATCAGAACTCCGGGCCTCCGCTGCGCTTCGGTCCTCGTTCGCGTCGTCATGGGAACTGCGGGCCTCCGCTGCGCTTCGGTCCTCGTTCACAGAGGTCACGGTAGCCTCGACCCTTCATGGCCAAGGGTGTATTGACGTCGCAGTCCGAGGACTTTCCCAAGTGGTACCAGGACGTGGTGTCCAAAGCCGAGCTGGCCGACAACGGGCCGGTGCGGGGCACCATGGTGATCCGCCCCTACGGCTACGCCATCTGGGAGCGCATGCAGGCCGAGCTCGACCGGCGGATCAAGGCGGCGGGGGTGTCGAACGCCTACTTCCCGCTGTTCATCCCCGAGTCGTACCTGAAGAAGGAGGCACAGCACGTCGAGGGGTTCAGTCCCGAGCTGGCGATCGTCACCCACGCCGGAGGCAGGGAGCTCGAGGAGGCGGTGGTCGTCCGCCCCACCAGCGAGACGATCATCAACGTCTTCTTCGCCAAGTGGGTCCAGAGCTACCGCGACCTGCCCATGCTGCTCAACCAGTGGTGCAACGTGGTGCGCTGGGAGCTGCGGCCCCGCGTCTTCCTGCGGACCACCGAGTTCCTCTGGCAGGAGGGCCACACCGCCCACGCCACCCAGGACGACGCCCGGGCCTTCGCCCTGCGGATCCTGCACGAGGTCTACGAGGACTTCGCCACCCATGTCATGGGCATCCCCGTCCTCGTCGGTCGCAAGACCGAGCGTGAGCGCTTCGCCGGTGCCGATGCCACGTACACCCTCGAAGGGATGATGGGCGACGGCAAGGCGCTGCAGATGGGCACCAGCCACGAGCTGGGCCAGAACTTCGCCAAGGCGTTCGACATCACCTTCTCCTCCAGCGCCGGCGGCACCGAGCATGCCTGGCAGACGTCGTGGGGGGTGTCGACCCGCCTCGTCGGCGCCCTCATCATGGGCCATGGCGACGACGCCGGGCTGCGCCTCCCGCCCGAGCTGGCGCCGGTGCAGGCCGTCGTCCTGCTGGTGCGGGCGGGTGACGGGGCCGGCGAGGCGGCGGCCGCCCTGGCCGCCGAGCTGACCGGTGCCGGCGTCCGCGCCCGGCTCGACGACCGGGTGGACACCGGCTTCGGCCGGCGCGCCGTCGAGTGGGAACTGAAGGGCGTGCCCGTGCGGATCGAGATCGGGCCCCGGGACCTGGCCGCGGGGACGGCGACGCTCGTCCGTCGTGACGTCGCCGGCGAGAAGGAGACCGTGCCCCTGGTCGGCCTGGCGGCGCGGGTGGTCGACGTGCTGGCCGACATCCAGTCCTCGCTCTACCTGGGTGCCCTGGCGCGGCGCGATGCGGCCACGGCCGACGCCGCATCGGTGGAGGAGGCGCGGGAGGCGGCCCAGCACGGCTTCGCCCGGGTGCCCTGGGACCTGATCCGGGAGTCCGAGGCGCTCCTGGCCGGCGACGCCCTGACCGTGCGGTGCCTGCAGCGGGAAGACGGTGGCATCCCCGGCTCGTCGGCGGAGCCGGGCCTCGTCGCCACCGTGGGCAAGGCCTACTGAGCCGTCACGCAGCTGCGGACGCGAGGTGCCCCAGGAGCAGCCCGGTGAGCACCGCGGGCGCCTCCTCGGGTATCCAGTGGCTGACGCCGTCCAGCACCTCGAACCGGTACGGGCCCGCGACGTGGGCGCCGGTCGCCTCGGCGGCCGCCCGGCCCAGGGCGACGTCGCCCGTGCTCCACACGAACATCGTCGGCACGGTGATGCCCCGCACGCCGGTCACCAGCCCGAGGTCGATGGCCCGATACCAGTTCAGGGCGGCGGTGAGCGCCCCGGGCTCGGACATCCGGGCCACGCACTCCCCTCCGTCCGGCGGGTACCCGGACGCGGTGAGCAACGCGGCCAGCCCGCCGCCGAGGAGTGCGTCCTCGGCCACGTCGACCTGCTGGAAGAAGGTGATGTAACTCGACCGGCCCCGCTGGTCGGCATCAGCGGAGAGCAGGGCGGTGACGAACGCGATCGGGTGCGGGACGGACAGGGCGGTGAGGCTCAGCAGCCGCCCGGCGTGGCGCCCGGCGAGGTGCCAGGCGACGACCGCGCCCCAGTCGTGGCCGACGACGTGGAACCGATCGGCACCGAGCCGGTCGGCCATGTCGACCACGTCGCCGACGAGCTGGCCGATGCGATAGTGCTCCTTGCCCTCGGGCCGGGCCCGGGGCGAGTAGCCCCGCTGGTCCGGCGCCACCGCCCGGTACCCGGCACCGGCGAGGGCGTCGAGCTGGGGGACCCACGTGGCCGAGGACTGCGGGAACCCGTGCAGGAGCAGCACGAGCTCACCGCCCGCCGGTCCGGCCGCCAGGGCGTCGAACACCACCCCGCCGGAGCCCTCGATTTCGACCCGCTCGGTTCCGCCGCGCATCCCTCGCCGGTCAGGCTCCGGCGGCGAGCAGCGTCCGCCACTCGGTGAGGCGGGAGCGCACCTCGGCGGGCGTGAACCGCAACGTGGCTTCGGGCACGTGGTCGACGATGGCCCGCTGGTCCCAGTAGTGGTGGGCGGCGCCGGCGAAGCGCGGCTTGCGGAAGGCCACCAGGTCGGCCGGTGGCTTGTCGAGGTAGCCCCACAGCCCGTAGGCCAGCTCGAAGTCACCGATGACCGGCGCCCGCCCGAAGAGAGAGGCGCGCGCCAGGCCCACGCCCAGGCACCCGGCGACCACGTCGTGGCTGTCCTCGCCCGGCGACAGCAGGAGCCGATGGGCGAAGCGCTCGGCGAGGGTGAGCCCGTAGCCCTGGTCCGGGCCCTGGTTGCCGAAGTTCGGACCGGTCGGCTGGCCGGCGGCCAGGTCACCCGGACGCGTCGCCCGCCACCCGTCGTGGCCCGGCGTGACCAGCGCCTCGCGGGGCCGGTCGGGTCGGGCGACAGGGACGTAGTCGGGCGCAGCCATGATCGTTCCTCCGGGTCGGCGTGAAGCAGGCCTTGACGACGGAGTCTGCCATCGATGGAGTGGCAGGGCCCGCCGCCCCGCACCGACTACCTGACGTGCTCCAGCCAGTCCTTGTACCGGTCGACCTCGCCGTTGACGGTCGCGAAGTACACGTCCTGGATGGCCTTGGTGATGGGGCCGGGCTCGCCGATGATGCGGTCGTCGACCGAACGGATCGGGACGACCTCGGCGGCGGTGCCGGTGAGGAAGGCCTCCTCGGCCAGGTAGAGATCGGTGCGCAGCAGGTTGCACTCGGCCACCTCGTAGCCGAGGTCCCTGGCGATCGTCATGACCGAATGCTGGGTGATTCCCTCGAGGGCGCCGGCGGAGACCGGTGGGGTGAGCAGGCGGCCACCCTTCACGATGAACAGGTTCTCGCCGGTGCACTCGCTGACGTAGCCCTGGGGCGACAGCAGGATCGCCTCGTCGTAGCCGGCCTTGAGCGCCTCGACCTTGGCCATGGACGAGTTCACGTACATGCCGACGCCCTTGGCCGCCACCGGCACCGCGTTGGGGTCGTGGCGCTGCCAGGTGGAGATCTTCAGGCGCACGCCGTGCTTGAGGCCCTCCTCGCCCAGGTAGGAGCCCCACGGCCACACCGCGATCGAGACGTTGACCGGGCACGGCAGCGGGTTGAGCCCCATCTCGCCGTAGCCGAGGTAGACCAGCGGCCGGATGTAACACGACTCCAGGCCGTTGACCCGCACCGTCTCCTTGACCGCCTCGACCAACTGGTCGGGCGTGTACGGGATGTCGATCAGGTAGACCTTGGCGCTGTTGAACAGCCGGTGTATGTGGTCGGTGAGGCGGAACACCGCCGGGCCCTGGCTGGTGGCGTAGGCCCGGACGCCCTCGAACACGCCACTGCCATAGTGCATCGTGTGGGTGAGGATGTGGACCTTGGCGTCGTCCCAGTTGACGAGCCGGCCGTCCATCCAGATCTTGTCGACCTTCTGCAGTGGCATCCCTCTAGACCCTTTCCGCGACGGCGTCGCCGAGCGCAACAGTTGTACCGGCCCGGCCGACGATCGCCGTGCACGCTTCCACCACCCGGGTCGCGGCCGCGGCCTCGCCCAGGAACTCCAGCATCATGGCCGCCGACCGGATGGCGGCGAGGGGATTGGCCGTGCCCGTGCCGGCGATGTCGGGCGCGGAGCCGTGGACCGGCTCGAACAGCGACGGCCCGGTGCGGTCCGGGTTGAGGTTGGCCGAGGCGGCCAGGCCGATGCCGCCGGTGACGGCTCCGGCCAGGTCGGTGAGGATGTCGCCGAAGAGGTTGTCGGTGACGATCACGTCGAAGCGCCCGGGCTTCTCGACGAGGTGGATGCAGGCGGCGTCGACATGGCAGTAGTCGGTGGCGACCTCGGGGTAGAGGGCGGCGACCTCGTGGAAGGTCCGCTGCCACAGGTCGCCGGCGAAGGTCAGCACGTTGGTCTTGTGCACCAGGGTGAGGTGGTTTCGGTCCCCGAGGCGGGCCAGGTCGAATGCGAAGCGGACGCAGCGCTCCACGCCCATCCGGGTGTTGACCGAGCCCTGGGTGGCGACCTCGGCCGCGGTGCCCTTGCGCAGGAAGCCACCCTCCCCTGCGTAGGACCCCTCGGTGTTCTCGCGAACCACCGAGAAGCCGTCGAAGGGACGGAGGTTGACGTAGAGGTCGAGCTCGAAGCGCAGGCGCAGGAGCAGGCCGCGCTCGATGATCCCGGGCGGCACCCGGGGATCGCCCACCGCGCCGAGCAGGATGGCGTCGACCTCACGAAGCTCATCGAGGATGCTGTCGGGGAGGATCTCGCCGTCCCGAAGCCAACGGTGGCCGCCCAGGTCGTAGTCGACCGTGTCCAGGTCGACCCCCACGGCGCGGACGACCTTGAGGGCCTCGGCCACCACTTCCGGGCCGATCCCGTCACCGCCGATCACGCCGACCTTGT
>JALYYN010000401.1 GCA_030946525.1 Actinomycetota bacterium
CGTCCTGGCCGAGGATCGACTCGCCGCGCTCGACCGCCTCCCTGACGATGGCGGCCCGCTCGAGCCCCGCCGCCGCGTAGGCGCCGAAGGTGAACCAGCGGTTGAGGTCGCCGCGTTGCAGCTTGACGTGGGCGGCGCCGTCACCGTTGCCGGTGATGATCCCGAGCAGGTGGCCGGCGCGACTGAGCTGCTTCAGCCGCTCCGGTACGCCGGGCAGCACCTTGTACCCCTCGCTGGCCGCGACCGCTTCGGGCAGGTGCTCGAGGCGGCGCTGGACGAGCTGGGCCAGCTCGTGGGCGGTCGGCTTCCGATGGAGGACGGCCTCGAAGGTCTGGGCGCCGACGTCTGGGTCGGTCATGCCCGCATCGGTGAACTGATTGATGTCGGCCGGTATCCCGTGGAGCTCCTGGAACGCCTGCTTCCACGCGACCGCACCGGCGCCGCCCGTCGAGACCAGCGTGCCGTCGATGTCGAAGAGCAGTATCCGGTAGGCGTCGACCATGCCGCGATCGAGACTACCGGCCATCGACACCAGCGGCCGGCTCCTCGGCGCGGGGGTCGAGCCAGGTCAGCGTCCCGTGGCCGGCAGCGCCGAAGGGAACGGCGAGGACGGCCTTGCCGGCCCGGTGCAGGGCCACGGCCCGGCGCACCGCGTCCGGGTCGTCCAGGTCGACCGGCTCGGCGGGTGCAGGCCGTGCGGCATCCGTCGCGGGCATGGGAGGTGAAAGGCGGTGGTCGGTATCGCTGCGCATGGGGAGGCTCCTCCGGGTTTCGATCGTGTGCTCTGCCTCGTCCAACGCACCCAACCTGGGACGACGCTGTGAAAGCGGCCGGTGGCGGCCCCTGCCGACAGCTCAGCGGGCGGCCAGGTCGCGCACCACGGACTCGCCGAGGCGGCGCGTGGCCCGGCGGTTGAGCTCCGCCCCGGCGACGGCGCCGGCCATGAACGGGGCCAGGGCCGAGAGGCTGCGCATGGCCCGCCGGGCCAGGCGGCGCTGGATCAGGCGGGTCACCTCCCGTCGGGTGGTACGGCCGAGGGCCTCGGCAATGCCGCCCTGGGCGGCCACCATCGTCGCCGTCACCCCCCTGCCCTCGGCCCAGGCCCGGGCCACGGCCAGGCCGCGGTCGGCCGGCGAGCCGACGATCGGGCGGCCGTAGGCGGCCTGCAGCTCGGCCACCAGCTTCATCTCCACGGCGACGACGGCCAGGGTCTCGACGACCAGCTCGGCGGGGATGGCCAGCCACATCGGCGGGGCCAGCTCCTCCGCCCCGGCGAGGGCGCCGGCCACGGCCCCCAACCCGGCGGTGGTGCGGCTGGCGGAGCGGATGAGGGCGCCGGCCAGCTCGGCGCCGGTGAGGCCGCCGTGGTGGGCGGACAGGGTGGCGACGTCGCGTACCGGGACGTGGGGGGCGGCGTCGAGCACGGCCTCGGTCAGCCACCGCCCGGTCGTGACCGACCGGGCACCGGCCGCCCGCATCGACGACGTGGCCAGGCCGGCGACACGCGTGAGCCCGCCGCGGTCGGCCTTGCCGGAGGCGAGCGCGGCGATCGCCGGCCCGAGATCCGGGTCGTGGTTGTCTGCGGGGTCCATCGGATCAGGCTTACCCACATCTCGGCTGCAGCCCGTCAAGTCGGGCGCCCCGACCGCCGATATCCGGTCATGGCCGCGCCGCCATGACCGTCTGGGTAGTCGCCGAGGTGACCCTGGCCTTCGTGGTCTTCTGCGCCGACTCGGTCGGCGAGGAGGGTCGGGGCCCGCTCGAGCGCCTGGCCCGGTCCCTCCTCTGGATGGTCACCGTCACCAGGTGGTTCACCCACCGGAACGTGACCAAGTTGGGACGATTCGGCGCCGTCGTGTGGTTCCTGGTGACGATGGGATGGCTTCTGACCCTGGAGCTCGACCGGGTGCCGACGCCGAGCTTCTTCGTCCTGGCCGAGGTGACCATGGGGTTCGTCGTCTACTGCGTCGACGCCCTCTCCGCCGACCTCCAGAACAGGCCGGTCCGCCGCCTGCTGCGCAGCGTCCTCTGGATGGGCCCGGTCGCCCGATACCTCGGCGACGACGACAGTGTCGCCCTTATCGCCGCCAGCGTCACCGTATGGGTCCTGCTCACCACCGGCTGGCTCCTCGGCCTCGTCGCCGACAGGGTCGCCGGACCGCTGGGAGGTTGACATGACGGAGCACCGACGCCTGCTCGACGCCTTCCGCGAGCGTCGTCCCTTCCCGGGGCAGGACCCCTGGGTGATCGCCCACGAGGGAGCTCTCCTCCTCGTCCAGTCGGCGGGCGGCAACCGCCGGATCGTGGTCAAGCGCTTCACCGACCTGGATCGCATGGACCGCAACACCGAGACGGTGATCTGGACCCCGAGGGGGCCCGACGGCCACAACCGCCAGCTGTGGGCGCCGGAGCTGCATGACATCGACGGGCGCTGGTACGTGTACTACGCGGCTAGCGACGGGCGCACGGCGAACCATCGTACGTACGCCCTGGTGGCCGACGACCCGCTGGGGCCCTACCGGTCGCTCGGGCCGGTGCGTGACCCGGCGCACGACGGGTGGGCCATCGACCTCACCGTCTTCCGCGATGCCGGGCAGCTCTACGCGGTGTGGTCGGGCTGGGAGGGCCCCGAGGACGGGTTCCCGCAGAACCTGTACATCGCCCCCATGTCCGACCCGTGGACGATCGGCGGCGAGCGCCGCTGCCTGTCCCGGCCAGAGCACGGCTGGGAGATGAGCGTGGCACCCGTCAACGAGGGCCCCGAGGTGATCCGCCATCCCGGGTCCGGCCGGCTCTTCATGCTCTACGCCGCCGACGCCAGCTGGACCCAGGCCTACAAGATGGGGCTTCTCGAATGCACGGGGGGCGACGCCGGCGACCCGGCGTCGTGGCAGAAACTGCCCCGGCCGTTCTTCACCGGGGGTGGCCACGGCTGTGTGGTGGACACCCCCGCCGGGCCCCGCTTCGTGTACCACCGCAAGCTCGGGGGCGACCCCGGCTGGGCCGACCGGGAGATCCGCTGGGCCCCCCTGGCATGGGACGACGACGGGTACCCCGTGGTCCGTCCGGCCGGCCCGACCGGTGGGCCGGGGGTCGCAGCGGGCGCCAGGGCCCCGACTGGGATCCGGTCGGGCGGGTTCGGCGAGGGCCTGGAACGGGTGGCGTGATCGCCGGTCAGGGATAGAGGGTCGGGAAGGACCGGTGCCCGATGGCCCATGGCAGGACCACGGGGACGTCGCCGGGCGCGCCCCACGGGGTGGAGGTGACGGAGCCGTCGGCGTGGCGGATCAGCCAGGCGGCCGAGCCCGGCCGGAAGACAGCCAGATCGGCCCGGGTCGGGCCGTCGTAGTACCCGGGCACCGGGACGTCGCCGGGGGATCCGAGGTCGACCTGGGTGTAGGAGTAGTCAGCGTGCAGGATGAACCAGGACCCGGTCGAGGGCCGGTAGATGGCCACCTGGGTCCGGCCCGTGCCGTCGTAGTCGGCGGGCACCGGGACGTCGTCGCTGCCCGGCCAGCCCCACGCGACCGTGCTCACCGACCCGTCGTCGTGGCGGATGGACCACGTGCCGGTGCTCGGCCGGTAGACGGCCAGCTGGGCCTTCGGCGTACCGTCGTAGTAGCCGGGCACCGGCACGTCGCCGGGTGACCCGAACGGGATGGCGCTGTAGGAGTAGTCGCCGTGGAGCACCCACCACGTCGCCGTGGCGGGCCGGAAGACGGCGAGCTGGGCCCGGGCGGCCCCGTCGTAGTCGGCCGGGACGGGCATGTCGTCGCTGCCGGGCCATCCCCAGTTGATGACGCTGGTGGGCCCGGTCGTGTGGAACCACTCGCCGGTGCTCGGCCGGTAGAACGCCGGCTGCGCCTTGCCGGCGCCGGTGTAATCGGCCGGCACCCGGGCGTCGC
>JALYYN010000403.1 GCA_030946525.1 Actinomycetota bacterium
GCGCCGCCCCACGCGCCGCTGGGCTGACCCCCTGTTGCGGGGATCAGCTCAGCGGCGGATGGCGGCCGTCTTACGAGCAGCCGCTGGTGGTGCCGCAACCGGAGCACACGAAGCAGGCGCCGGCCCGCTGCATGACCACGCCGCAGACGTAGCAGTAGGGGGCGTCGGAGGCTGCAGGGCTCATGGCCAGCTGGGGGGCAGCCGCCCTGGGCGCAGGGTCGGGGACGACCTCGGAGCCGGTACTGGTGGGCGTGGACTGCTCCTCGACACCGGGAAGCGTGGGCTGCATGCGCTCCTCGACGGTGAGGATGCCCAGATCGGCGCGCTCCTCGGGCGAGAGGTACTCGACGGCCAGCCGGCGGAAGATGTAGTCGACCAGGGAGCTGGCGAAGCGGATCTCGGCGTCGTCGGTGATGCCGGCGGGCTCGAAGCGCATGTTGGTGTACATGTCGACGAACGCCCGGAGAGGCACGCCGTACTGCAGGCCGTGGCTCACCGAGATGGCGAAGGCGTCCATGATCCCGGCCAGGGTGGAGCCCTGCTTGGCCACCCGCAGGAAGATCTCCCCGGGCCGGCCGTCGTCGTACTGGCCGACGGTCACGTACCCGTGGCAGTCAGCCACCCGGAACGAGAACGTCTTCGACGAGCGCATGCGGGGCAGCCGCTCGCGCTCCGGCTGCTTCACGATCACCGCCTGGACCGGCGCGGCAGCCACGTCCTTCTTGGTGGTGGACAGGGGCTGGGCCACCTTGCAGTTGTCGCGGTAGACGGCCACGGCCTTGATGCCCATGCGCCAGGCGTCGATGTGGAGCTGCTCCATCTCCTCGACGGTCGCCGACTCGGGCATGTTGATGGTCTTGGAGATGGCCCCGCTGATCCAGGGCTGGACCGCGGCCATCATCCGGACGTGGCCGAGGTAGTGGATGACGTTGTCGCCCATGGAGCAGGCGAACACCGACAAGTGGTCGGCGGAGAGGTGGGGGGCGCCGAGGATCGACTTGTGCTGGTCGATGTAGGCGATGATCTCGTCGGTCTGCAGCGGTGAGTAGCCGAGGCGGCGCAGGGCGCGGGGCACGGTCTGGTTGACGATCGACATGGTGCCCCCGCCGACCAGCTTCTTGGTCTTGCACAGACCGAGGTCGGGCTCGATGCCGGTGGTGTCACAGTCCATCATCAGGCCGATGGTGTTATGGCTGACGAACCCGTTGGCCACGTAGGTGACGTTGTCGGGCACGGAGAGGTCGTAGGTCAGCTCCTCGTCGCCCAGCTCGGCCGAGGCCACCCGGTCGTAGAAGAACGACAGCAGATGGCCGAGCTCGGGGTCTGCAGTGCGCGCGAACAGCTCGGTGGCGATCCGGCGTGACACACGTCTGCGGGAGAGCTCCATGAGCAGGATCTTGCGGAGGCGGTCGTTGGCCGGCGCCAGCCGGTCGACCATCGCCCGGCTCACCGGAACGTAGTCGAGACGCCCGGCCTGGCTGGCATCGCCGGCCGTGACGGCCAGGCTCTTACGGGCGCCGAGGAAGCCGATCTCCGCCGACCAGCGACTGGCGTAGGACGAGTTGAGCAGGCGCAGGACGGCGATCGGTGACTCGCCCCAGCCGGCGCGCTTCGTCTCGAGCTTGCGGGTGGTCGGGTACCCGAGCGCCAGCAGGAGGCTCTGCACGTCGGAGACGAAGGACGACGACGTGCTCGAGAACGACGGGACGCCGGCGGTCACCGTGCCGTCGGCCTCGAACAGGCCCCGCAGGAACGCCCGGTAGACCTCGGGGTCGTTGCTGTGAAGGATGGCATCGGGGATGTGCGGTGTGTACCCCTTGCCGGCGTGGCCCTCGTGAGGCACGCGCTTGGCGAAGCCGCAGGCCTCCCACCACAGGGTGAGGCGAACCGACGAGAACGCGACCTCGGTGTAGCCCTCCCTCGGCGTCACCGTGGCCCCGACCCTGAACACCTCCTTGCCCAGCTGCTCGAGCCGCTCGACGACGTCGAAGTCGGTGTCGGCCACGCAGAAGCGCAGGCCACGTGAGTGCAGGGAGCCGTCGCCCATGAAGTAGCCCACCAGCTCGGCCAGCTCTGCGGTCACCGATCGAGGTGCCTCGACGTGGTGCTCGCCGGTCCAGTACGCCTCGGGCAGCGGGGGCAGGGCGACCGTCCGTGGCTCGCCGACCATCTGGTGGAGGGCGAGGGGGACGAGGTCTCCGGCGACGATGTCGCTGAACCGCTTCCACGCCCATGCCCCAGTGGCCTCGTCGACGACCTTGACCCGATGTTGCGTCGTGCCCTGGATGCGATAGCCACGGGCGGTATCGACGGTGACGACCGGCTCCAAGCCGTTGACGTAGAACCTCGTCGCGGTGCGCGAGCCCTCGTCGGTCGCGACCTGGACGCCCAGCTCCTGCCACTGGTCACCCTCCGGGTCGCCGAGGCTGGCCAGCCGGACCAGGCCACGATCGGTGGCGACCAACGATCCGCCCACGAGGCAGCCCGTAGGCGCCAGGACGCTGGCCTGGGAGTTTCGCACGCCCCAGTCGTCGGCCCACTCCACGGCTCGGTCCCAGGCCTCCTGGGCCGCGCCGACCAGCTCACGGGTGGCCAGGCGGTCGTCGATGCGGGCCGCCTCGTCGCGGTGCATGCGCAGCACCCGGTTCATGGGCTCGCGGTTCTCGTTGTAGCCGGCGAAGGGGCCCATGCGGGCCGCGGTACGGGCCGACGTGGCGTAGGCGTGGCCGGTCATCAGGGAGGTGATGGCCGCGGCCCAGCTGCGGCCGGCGTCGGAGTCGTAGGCGATGCCCAGGGCCATGAGCATGGCGCCGAGGTTGGCGTAGCCCAGGCCGAGCTGTCGGAAGCGGCGGGCGTTCTGGCCGATCTTCTCGGTGGGGTAGTCGGCGTTGCCGACCAGGATCTCCTGGGCGGTGAAGACGACCTCGACCGCGGCCTTGAAGCCGTCGACGTCGAACGTGCCGTCCGCGTTCAGGAACTTCAGCAGATTGAGGCTGGCCAGGTTGCACGCCGAGTTGTCGAGGTGCATGTACTCCGAGTTGTGCACCACCACGCAGTGGTCGGCGACGCTGGTGTCGCAGGAGACAGCAAAGTTGTGGGTGCCCTCGACCTCGAGGTCGAACACAGGAACGGGCTCCGGCAGCACCACCGACTGGACGGAGGTGACGATGTCGTCGGGCTCCACTTCCAGCGGGCCGAGGGTCCGGAGGTGGTTCCCGGCAACCAGACTCTGGGCTTCGGTCCACCCCCGCTCAATGGTGAGGAATCGATGCTCGGGCGTGCAGCGAAGGAAGAGCCCGCGTTCCGTCCTGACCTCGACCAACAGGTCCGCATGCCCCGCCACCCACACCTGGCGGATGGGCCTCGTCACCATCTCAGCCGTCTCCACGTCGAACGAGGTTGCGTTGGGCAGCCCAAGGTGCGCCTCGGCCGTCTTGTGCAACAGCTCGAACGGGACCAGGCCGTCGGAGGTGTCGACCAGCGTCTCGCCGGTGAAGCAACACGGGTTGGATCCGTTGATGCGGCCGGTGTTGGCCGCGGTGTGCCAGCGGTTGATGGTGGTGTCGAACTGCATACCGGGGTCGGCGCACTCCCAGGTGGCCTCGGCGATCTGGCGGAAGAGCTGGCGGGCCT
This sequence comes from Actinomycetota bacterium, assembly GCA_030946525.1. GTDB lineage: Bacteria > Actinomycetota > Acidimicrobiia > Acidimicrobiales > AC-14 > CADCTB01. Next base: position 3,634 of record JALYYN010000403.1, read on the forward strand.
TCACGGTGCGGAGGGGCTCGCCGGTCTTCACGGCGCGCAGGTGCCAGTCGCCGTCGTCGACGACGGCCTGCATGAACTCGTCGGTGACCCGGACCGAGTTGTTGGCGTTCTGGTACTGCGTGGAGTGGCTGTCCTTGCCGTCGAGGTCCATGTCGAACCCGGCGTCACGCAGGACGCGGGCCTTGCGCTCCTCGATGGCCTTGCACCAGATGAAGTCCTCGATGTCGGGGTGGTCGGCGTTGAGGATGACCATCTTCGCCGCCCTCCGGGTCTTGCCCCCGGACTTGATGGTCCCGGCCGAGGCGTCGGCCCCCCGCATGAAGCTGACCGGGCCGGAGGCGGTGCCGCCGCCCTTCAGGTGCTCTGAGGACGACCGGATGTTGGACAGGTTGATGCCCGAGCCGGAGCCGCCCTTGAAGATCGTGCCCTCCTCGACGTACCAGTTGAGGATGGAGGCCATAGTGTCGTCGACGGCGAGGATGAAGCACGCCGAGGCCTGCTTGGGCTCGCCCCGCACGCCGATGTTGAACCACACCGGGGAGTTGAACGCCGCCTTCTGGTTCACGACCAGGTGCTTGAGCTCGTCCCGGAAGGTCTCGGCCTCGGCTTCGTCGACGAAGTAGCCGTCCTTGCTGCCCCAGGCGGTGACGGTGTCCACCACACGGTCGATGACCTGGCGCAGCGACTGCTCCCGGTCGGGCGATCCCAGGGCGCCCCGGAAGTACTTCTGGGCCACAATGTTGGCCGCGTTCAGGGACCAGCCGGCAGGGAACTCCACCCCCAGCTGCTCGAAGGCGACGACGCCGTCGCGGTAGATGGTGATGCGGGCGTCACGGCGCTCCCACGCCACCTCGGCGTAGGGGTCGATGCCCTCGGTGGTGAAGTGCCGGCGGATGCCGATCCCTGTCTGCTCCGGCGCCATCGCCATGGGGCATGCCTCCCTGTCGAGCGTGCTGCGAAATGTGCGGGTCACCCCGGCCGAACGTGGCGACACGGCCACCAGGTTCGACAGCACCACAACATGTTGTGGTCAAGTGTCGCCGAGCCACGAGATGGAGTTGTAATACAACACCGTAATTCCACCCGTGTCAACTGCTTCCGGGTCGTTCCTGCACCGTAGGGAGGGCGGCCTGTGGACCGCTAGTGGGGCAACCCTGTGGACTCAGGTGTGGGGGGGTCGACGTCCACCTTGGTGAGCAGACCGATCTCGCGGGCGAAGTCGCTGGTGTCGTCGAAGCCCTTGTAGACGCTGGCGAAGCGGACGTACGCCACCTGGTCGACGGCCCGGAGGCGCTCGAGGACGGCGGCGCCGACCTGGGCGCTGGTCACCTCGGAGCCCTCCAGGCGCAGCGCCTCCTCGACCTCGGCGGCCAGGGCCTCGAACTGCTCAGGGCCAACCGGGCGGTTCTTGGCCGCAGCCCGCACCCCGGCGACGACCTTGGTCCGCCGGAACGGCTGGCGCAGGCCCGACCGTTTCACCACGACCAGGCCCACCTCCTCGATGCGCTCGAAGGTGGTGAACCGACGCCCGCATCCCAGGCATTCACGCCGACGGCGGATGGCGACCCCGTCGTCGGCCAGGCGCGAGTCGACCACCTTGTCGTCGAGGCTCGTGCAGATGGGACACCGCATGGACCGACCGTACCCGCCGCCCCGCACGGCGACGTGGCCTCCCGGTCAGGCGGCGGGAAGGAGGATGCGCTCACCGGCGCGCAGCACCGGGCTCCCGTGCGCCGCCATCAGGCGGGCGACGAGCGGCCGCGGATCCGCGTCGGGACGGATCGTGCGGGCGATGTCCCAGAACGTATCCCCCGGTTGGACCACGTAGGCGGGCGCAGGAACGGCGACCCTGGCCGGAGCGACGGTGCCGGCGGCGGCGCCGCCGACCCCATGGACGGCGAGGGAGAGCGCCAGGACCACGGTGGTGATCGCGGCCAAGGCGACGGCCCTGCGGCGGCGATACATGGCGATGGGCGCCGCCCGCATCGGCTGCGGACGGGCGACGGGGGCCGAGCGCACGACCACCAGGCGGCCGCTCCGGGCGGGTGGGAGATGAGCGATTGCGGTCATGGGCGAGCCTCCTCGGGAACGTCTGTTCGGTACTGTTCGAGTACAGCACGAACGTCCGTTCGAGGTCAAGGTCGATTACGAACGTATGTTTGCAACTGAGGTGCCGGCGCCGTAGGGTGACCGGGTGACTTCCAACCTGACCGACCGCCAGCGGGGGATCCTCGAGTTCATCGAGTCGGAGACCGGCACGCGGGGCTATCCGCCGTCCGTCCGGGAGATCGGTGTGGCGGTGGGCCTCACGTCCACGTCCACGGTGCACGCCCACCTCGCCACCCTCCAGCGGCTGGGCTACCTCCGGCGTGACCCCACCAAGCCGCGGGCCATCGAGGTCCGCTACGACCCGGGCTCCGGGGCGTCGGGCGAACGCCGGCCCGTCCGCCTCGTACCCCTGGTCGGCGACGTGGCCGCCGGCACCGACGTGCTGGCCCAGGAGAACGTGGAGGAGCTGATGCCCCTCCCCGCCGACTTCACCGGCGAGGGGCCGTTGTTCATGGTGAGGGTGCGCGGCGACTCGATGATCGACGCCGGCATCCTCGACGGCGACTACGTGGTGGTGCACCAGCAGAACGAGGCCAAGAAGGGCGACGTCGTGGTCGCCGGCATTCCCGGCGAAGAGGGGACGGTCAAGACCTTCACCCGCAAGGGCGCAAAGGTCGTCCTGCAGCCGGCCAACCCCCGCCTCCTGCCCATGGAGTTCGAACCGGGCGACGTGCACATCTACGGCAAGGTCGTCACCATCGTCCGCAAGCTCTGAACAGCTGCGGCACCGAGATGGCGGTGACGGCTACGCCCTGAGTCGTCGCAGCCCCACTCCGCCCACCGCGCCGCCCGTCCCCAGCACCAGGGCGGCGGCCAAGGCGACCACTGCCGCACTCCGGCCCGACGACCGGTCGCCGATCGGCAGCGGCCTTGACACGAGCGGCGCGGCCAGCTCGGACGAGTCGCCCGACTGGATGGACCGTGACGCCGGAGCGGAGGTCGTCGGCGCCGCAGGAATCGTCGAGGGCGTCGGACGGCCGGCGACGGTGGTCACCACGCCGAGCGGGGTTCGGGGTGGTGCCGAGCCGGTGGCCGGGGCGGCGGCGGCGGTGACC
>JALYYN010000409.1 GCA_030946525.1 Actinomycetota bacterium
CCAGAGTGGGGGTTGCCCCGGTAGGCGAGCAGGGCGATCCGCAACTGCTCGGGGCCGGGCACGGGCGACGAGCCTGACCGCGCCCGGCGCGCGAATCAAACGCGCCCCCTCGGGCGATCTGGCTGCCACAACGGTGCGGCGGATGCGCCTGGATGCCGCGACCGGGCAAGGGACCGCTAGTTCGGGCCGCGACCTCCTCGAGCGATGATGGAGTGGCACCAACGTGCAGGTACGGCGACGAAGGAGGAAATGAGATCACAGCACCAACACCCCCGTCGACAGGAGGGACGCTTTCGACAACGTGCTGACCGCGGCTCGTAAGCGCTATCCGAAGCGTTGGTCCGATATCGACGACCTGTTCATGGCCGGGGTGAGAGCCGTCCAGGCGATGGACGTCGCCCGCCCCGTCGATGACCGCCATCGGACTCTGGGTCGCATCTTTGGTGGGCTTCTAACCCTTGTTCTCGAAGGGTGTTCCGGCGTGGCGATGATCACGCCCTCGGAGGTGCCCGGTTTGACGATCCCCGTCCACAGCGCATCAGCGGCGTCCTGGTCGGTCGGCGCGCTTGGCCCGGCCCTCGTGCTCGACGCCACGGTGGTCGGAGTGTCAGCGCGAGCACCATGGGCGGTCCATCCATCGACCGAGGTCGAGTTGCGTAGTGTCGTGAGCGAGACCGGCTTCAAGGCAATCGACGTCAAATCCGAGAACCAGCGGCTGCAATCGCGCACGAGGGGCATGCTGGGCCCAGCCGGAGGAGACTTGACATCATGGCTGCGCTCCCGGCCACCATCCACGTGCCTCTGCGTGGCAGCACGCATTGAGGATGGTTCAGACGACCTCGTCCGGGTCGTGGACCTGTGCGACCAGGCAACTCTCCTCCACGACGTCGTGGGCCTCGTTGCCTTCACTTCAGATCCGCGTCGACCGCGCACGGCTCGCCATTCCCTACGGATTCCTTCCCATCTTAGACTCGATGGAGCCCTCGGACGCATCGGCGTTGATCTCTTGGCGGCGATCCAACTTTGCGGGAATCCATAGAGCGACCAGACAAATGCGGCGTCGAATCAAAACCGCTCGGTGTAGCGCTGGCAGATACGATGAATGAAAGAGTCCCAGTGGAGCGGATCGCCCGGCGCCGGAGCCGGCGGTGACTTTCGACATAGCGTGTCGACGCCAAATTGATATTGTCCATCTCAACCACTAGCGCGCACTTCGCGTCAATGCCTGGAACGCCCACTCGGGGGGAGAACGCCACCATCTTGACCTGATTGACCACGCCCTCAGCCTTCGCATATGCAGTCATCGCGCGAGTCGTGATAGTCGTCGGCTCCACCAAGAGGCTGGAGTGGAAGACGTCGGCCGCGTTGATCAGGGACACGCTCGCGGCGATAGTTGCCTCGTGGTAGGCGTGGACATGCTGGTGATGGGCTTCGAGATCCCGCTTCCGGTTCTTTCGGGCGCCGCTGTGCTTTGTCATCGTCGACTTTGCTTCGACAGCAATTCGGGTTGCGATCGGCGTTGCCTCGGGCATCGCCCCGGGAGGGTGTGTCGGAGATGGCCTGAAACCCGGCAGCGGCGGCCCGATGGCCAGATCGGTTTTCCACTCATCTAGCCCCGCCGCGGGCAACACATGGTCGATCTTGAAGACGAGTTGACCAGCCAGCGCCTCACTCCGTACGCTCGCGCAGTTCGCCATCAGATCAGCGACGATCGCCTCGCAGACCGCTCGCGAATGGGCGCTGTTCCGCGAGTTGTATCCCTTGGTCTGCAGGTGCGTCAGGAAGCTGACGGGAAGGCCCACGGCCTCATTCTGCCGCTAGTTGCCGCCGACCGCCGTCCACCACTGCCTGAAGTGCTCCGCATCGTCTTTTAGGCCGAGAGATCGAAGGCGGCCTGTGTGGTGCCCTCCAGCGTTTGCGCCACACGGTCGACGGACGCTGTGAAATATGCGGGATTCACCTCGCTGGCGATGCTGTTGCGGCCGCAGCGGGCGGCGGCCGCCGCCGTCGTGCCAGTGCCGAGGAACGGGTCCAGCACCGTATCCCCTACGAACGAGAACATGCGGATCAGGCGCTCAGCGAGGGAAAGCGGAAAGGGTGCCGGATGATCCGATGTCGAAGCACCACTCAATCGCCAGACCTGTTGAATCCACTCGGCGTGAGCTGGCGCCGGAATCACCGACAGCAATCGCGTCGGAAGGTCCGGCCTCCGGTATCCCCCCGGCTTCCTCTGAAAGAGGATGTACTCGACGTCGTTCTTTACGACACCGTTCGGTTCATAGGGTTTACCAAAAAATCCGCCGCCTCCAGCTTCATATTTTGCATTTGCAATCTTGTACCAAATAATCGGTGCAAGGTTGTCGAAGCCGATGTGTCGGCAGCGTTCCTGGATGCTGGCGTGCAAAGGAAAAACGAGGTGGCGACCGAATGCCCGTCTGGACACATTGACGTCACCGACGACGATTACCAAGCGACCACCGGGAGTCAGTGCATCGTACGCGTGTCGCCACACTTCGTCGAGCCCGTCAAGAAACTCCTCGTAATCCTCGACCTCACCCAACTGGCGGTCGTGATGGTGATACTTCTTGAGCGTCCAATACGGCGGTGAGGTCACCACAAGGTCGACGCTCTCCGTTCCCAGCGAAAGCTCCCGACTGTCGCAATTGCGAAGTATGTGACGGGTCTCGATGGCATCGACCACTCTGCCGATCTGCGCGCATGCCTCGGCACTCTTGGCGATCGCGGGGAAGGCCTTCTGCGGCTCAGAGCGAGCGATCTCCAGAAGTGATGCCGGTGCCACCGATCCGAGGTGGTCGCGTCCGAGCGACCGTCCGAGAACGACCTCGGATCCCACGGTTACCGCGTCCTTCTTCAGACCTCCCGTCACAATCTCTGGCCCTCTCCTTCCGAACGCACGTTCGACGCAGTATAGGGCCCGCTGGCCCGCGAACGCACGATGCTGCTCGATAGAGGGGCCCCCACGGGCGTTCTGGCTGCAGTTGGGTGCGTAGCTGCGCCCGACTGCAGCCAGCACGATGGGGGCGGGGGCTACGAGGCGGTGGACTGGGCGGGGATGGCGGTGGACTGGCCGGTGCCGGACTGGGTGATCTCCACCTTGCGGGGCTTGGCCGCCTCGGCCACGGGGATGCGCAGGGTCAGCACCCCGTTCTCGCAGTTGGCGTCGATGTGCTCGGCGTCGAGGGTCTCCCCGAGGAAGAGCTGGCGGCTGAAGCTGCCCACCGGCCGCTCGCTGACCACGACCTCCTCCACGTCGTCGCCCCACTGCCGGGACCGCTCCGCGCTCACGGTCAGGACGTTCTTTTCCACCGTCAGCTCGATGCTGTCCGGGTCGACCCCGGGCACGTCGAAGTGGACGAGGAACTGGCCGCCCTTGCGGTAGGCGTCCATGGGCACGCCGTTCAATCGGCGTACGTCTCCGTTCCAGAGGTTCTGGGTCAGCCGGTCAAGATCGCGGAAGGGGTCGAAACGCATCAACATCGGGCGATTCCTCCTACTCATGACGGTCGTTCGTGCTCAGCATACTGCGGCGCCCCGCTATCCGTCAATAAACCTGCGTCGTACTAGCTCAACTTTGCTGCTGCTGCAGGCACCAACGACAAGGAGGGCCAGCCACGCCTCGGGCCACGGGCCCAGCACGGTGTAGACGGTGCTGCCCGACCGCAGGCCCACGTCGGAGCGCAGCACGGCTTCGCCGCCCAGGCCGCTGCGCGCACGCACCCGGCCGCGCTGGTCGATCACCGCCGAGTTGCCGGTCGGCGCCGCCTGGACCACCCACCGGCCCGACTCCAGCGCCCGGAGCTGGGCGGCGACCACCTCCTGGGCCGGCACCTGGGCGTCGCGGTACGACGACGCGTTGGTCGGCACCAGCACCATCCGCCCGCCCGCCCGCACCCCGGCGCGCACCCGGTCGTCGAAGAACACCTCGTAGGAGATGACGATGACCATGCGCCCCGAGGGGGTGTCGAGCGTGGGTGGCCCGCGGCCGACGATCGCGTCGCGCGGGATCGCCGACAGGTCGGCGAAGGAGCTGAAGAACCCCCGGGCGGGGATGTACTCGCCGAAGGGGACCCGGTGGACCTTGTCGTAGCGATCGATCTGCGTCCCGTCCGGCCCGTAGGCCACCGACGCGTTGCGGAAGCGGTGGCCGGGGACGTCCTCGACCACGCCGACCACCAGCGTCGCCTGCAGGGCCCGTGACAGCTCCTCCAGCCGCGAGTCCTCGGCCGTTCCCGCCACGTCACCGGCCACGTCGAGCACGTCCTCGGGCAGCAGCACCAGGTCGACCGGCGGCCGCACCGTCGTCGCGGCCAGGAATTGGCGCTCGAAGACCGGCCCCGGATCGGTCTCCACGGCCCGAACGCCGCGGGGCCCGCCACCCTGCACCGCCGCCACCGCGATGCGCCCGTCGGGCGAGCCGTCGGGTGCGACCCATCCCGCGACCGCCAGGACGGCCACGATCCCCGCCGCCGCCAGCGCCGGGCGCCAGCGGCGCCGTGCCAGGCCGGCCAGCGCCACCCCGCCGGCGCCGACGAGGGCGACGAGGAGGAGCCGCCCGCCGAGCCGGGCTGCTCCGCCCAGGGGCCCGTTCACCTGACCGAGATCGATGCCGGAGATGGGCAGGCCGCCGAACGGCCATGTCCCCCGCACCCGCTCCACCAGCAGGAGGGCGGCGGGGAAGGCCACCGCTCTCCGCCATCCCGAGGCGGCCGGCACCAACGTCATCCCGAGCGCCAGGATCGCCGCCTCCATCACCATGGCGACGACGTAGCCGGGCAGGCTGAAGTCGCGCATCCACCACAGGCCCGGCAGGTAGAGGCCGATCCCGGCCGCCATGCCGACGGCCAGCCGGCCCCGGGCCCGCCTGCCGTCGAGGGCGACGAAGAGGAGGGCGGCGCCCACCAGGCCCAGCGGCCACGCCCCGGTCGGCCCCGGCCACGGCGGCAGGCTGGCGGCAAGGAGGAGGCCCCCGCCCAGGCCGCATGCCATCGACGCTCGCGGCCTGATCGTTTTCCCCCTGTGGTTTGCTGGATCCATGGCCATCGCTGATCTACCGGCCAACGCAGGTCTACCGGCCAACGCTGATCTACAGGCCGGATCGCCCCAGACCCTCGCCGCCGCCCTCGCGGAGGCCGAGCTCAGCAGCCCCATGCTGCCCGAGAACCGTCCCGACCCGTATCCGATCTACGACTTCATACGCCAGCGCGAGCCCGTCCACCACGCTCCCGACGGCAGCTGGGTCCTCACCCGCTACGACCACTCGGCCGCGCTGCTGCGCGACCCCCGCTTCAGCACCAACCCGGCCCGGCTCACCGAGGGCCCCGATCCGGCGTCCATGGGCCCCATCCGCCAGGTCGGATCCAGCCTGATGATGTTCCTCGACCCGCCCGACCACACCCGGCTGCGGTCACTGGTCAGCCAGGCCTTCACACCTCGGATGGTCGAGTCGCTGCGGCCCCGCATCCAGCTCCTGGTCGACGAACTGCTCGACGCGGTGATCGAGAAGGGCGAGATGGACGTCCTGGCCGACCTCGCCTACCCGCTGCCCACGGTCGTCATCTGCGAGATGCTCGGCGTGCCGCCCGAGGACCGCGAGAAGTTCAAGGCGTGGTCGGCCGACGCCTCCCGCATGCTCGACGGCTACCTCGACAAAGAAGCGATGGACAAGGGCATGGTCGCCGGAATGTACCTCTTCCAGTACTTCACGGATCTGGTCGACGACCGCCGCCGCCAGCCCCGCGAAGACCTCCTGAGTGCGCTCCTCGCAGCCAAGGCCCCGAGCGGGCCTTCGAGCGGGGTGGCAGAGGCGGACGGCGAGCGGCTCACTCACGCCGAGTTGCTGAGCACGGCCACGCTGCTGTTCGTCGCCGGGTTCGAGACCACCATGAACCTGGTGGGCAACGGCACGCTGGCCCTGCTGCGCCATCCCGACGAGATGACCCGCATGCGCAACGATCCGGCTCTGGTCCGTACCGGGGTCGAGGAGCTGCTCCGCTACGACGGCCCCGTCCACGTCACCGCCCGCATCGCCACCGAGGACCTCGAGATCGGCGGCTACACAGTGCGCGAGGGGGAGCAGGTCGTGGCCATGCTGGGAGCGGCCAACCGCGACCCGGCGCAGTTCCCCGACCCGCACCGCCTCGACGTGGCCCGCACGCCCAACCGTCACCTGGCCTTCGGCGGCGGTCCCCACTTCTGCCTGGGCGCCTCCCTGGCCCGCATGGAGGGCCAGCTCGCGTTCGAGACCATGCTGCGGCGGCTCCCCGACCTCGAGCTCGACACCGAGGCGCCCACGTACCGCGATCACTTCGTCATCCGGGGCGTCACCGAGCTCAAAGTGGGTTTCAGCCCGCAGCCGCCCTCGGTACCGGCGCAGAACACGTAGCCTGAACACCGTGCCCGCTCGGGATCGGCCCCTGGTCCACCTGGTCATCCCCAAGTGGGGTGGCACCGGGATCCACCAGACCTTCGGCCACCGCATGCCCCCGATGGCGCTGCTGGTGCTGGCCGCCCACGCCCGCCGGGCCGGCTGGGAGCCGAAGGTCGTCGACCGGAACTACCAGGAACTGCCCGACGAGACGCCGGACCTGGCCTGCATCACCGTCTGGACGTCGCTCGCCCCCCAGGCCTACCGGATGGCCGACGCCTACCGCGCCCGTGGGGTCCCCGTCGTCCTGGGCGGCGTGCATGCCTCCCTGCTGCCGATCGAGGCCCTGCGCCACGCCGACTCGGTCGTCTCGGGCGAGGCCGACACCGTCTTCGGCACCGTGCTGGCCGACGCCGCCGCCGGTCGCCTGCAGCGGCTGTACCAGGGCAGCTTCCAGGACATGGCGGATGTGCCCATGAACCACGAGTGGGCCGACATCCTCAAGTCGTTCCCGATCACCCGCTACGCCCCGCTCAACACCCTGCAGACCACCCGCGGGTGCCGGTTCAACTGCGACTTCTGCTCGGTCATCCGCATCAACGGCCGCGGCTCCCGCCACAGCCCGACCGACCGGATCCTCGATGAGATCAAGGTCCTCAAGCGGGTCGGACAACACATCGGCGAGTTCGCCTATGTCTTCTTCCTCGACGACGACCTGGCCGCCGACCTGGAGTTCTGCGGCGAGCTGTCCGAGGCCATCCTCTCCTCCGGCATCAAGGTCCGGTGGGGCGCGCAGGCGTCGATCGGGCTGGCCCGCAACACCGAGCTCCTCGACATGGCCACCCGCAGCGGCCTGCGGACCATGTTCGTCGGCTTCGAGGGGATCGACCGCGACGCCCTGGTCGAGTGCAACAAGAAGAACCGTCCCGGCGAATACGGCGAGCTGGTGGCCAAGGTCCACGAGGCGGGCGCCGGCATCGAGGGCGGGTTCATCTTCGGGTTCGACAGCCAGGGCCCGGACTGCTTCGACGAGACGGCCACCTTCGTCGACAAGATCGGCGTGGACGTCGCCCACTTCTCGATCCTCACGCCCTATCCCGGCACCGCCACCTATGCCCGCATGCTGACCGACGAGCGCATCACCACGTTCGATTGGAAGCGCTACAACATGTACAGCTGCGTGTTCGAGCCGGCCAGGATGACCGCCGAGCAGCTAGAAGCCGGGCTGGGCCGGGCCTACCGGAACTTCTACGGCGTGCAGCGCCGCGCCCGCCGCTTCCTCCGCCACCGCCAGGGCCGGGAGACCATCTTCCACCTGGCCCTGGCCACGACCAACGAGAACTACGCCTGGCGCTACCGCAACCCCGGCCCCTCAAAGGGCGAGGGCTACGAAGCGAGCGCCGAGGACATCGCCGGCCTCATGGCCGCCAGCTCCGCCCCCGCCCAGGAGGCGCTGAACGTGGCCTTTCTTGGGGCAAAGGTCCGCTCCGGAACGTAGGCCTGATCCGGGACCTCCGCCCCGGCAGCCCACCGGATGGCTGGCTCAGTGCGACTCAGTCAACAACATGAGTGAGCGGGCCTCCACCACGACGACCGCGCCGGCGTCGAAGATCTCGCCCTTGTCGAGCCACTCCGCCTCTGATGTCGCCATGTCCTTGCGCCAGCGATCACCGAAGCGGGAATCCGGCAGGGTGAACTCCACCGGCTCCCAGTGGGCGTTGAAGAGCATGAGCAGCGAGTCGTCGACGATGTGGCGACCGTGATGGTCGGGCGATGAGATCCCCCGGCCGTTCAGGAATACTCCGAGCGAGCGGGCGAAGTCCTGCTGCCACTGGTGGTCGTCCATCTCGGTGCCGGCGCAGTCGAACCAGACGATGTCCTCCACGCCCGACCCGTAGATCGGGCGCCCCTGGAACCACCGGCGCCGGCGCAGCACGGGGTGGGCGACCCGGAAGTCCATGAGCTGGCGGGTGAAGCCGAGCAGGGCCAGGTTCTCGTCACGAAGGCTCCAGTCGAACCAGGAGATCTCGTTGTCCTGGCAGTAGGCGTTGTTGTTGCCCCGCTGGGTCCGGCCCATCTCGTCGCCACCGAGCAGCATGGGCACGCCCTGGGACAGGAAGAGGGTGCTGAGGAAGTTCCGGCGCTGGCGGATCCGGATCTGGCGGACCTCCTCGTCGTCGGTGTCGCCCTCGGCCCCGGAGTTCCACGAGCGGTTGTGGCTCTCACCGTCCCGGCTGTGCTCGCCGTTGGCCTCGTTGTGGCGCTCGTTGTAGGAGACGAGGTCGTTGAGGGTGAAGCCGTCGTGGGCGGTGATGAAGTTGATGCTGGCCGACGGCCGCCGCTGGTCGCCCTGGTAGAGGTCGGGGCTGCCGCTCAGCCGGTTGGCGAACTCGGCCAGGGAGGCCGGCTCGGCCCGCCAGAAGTCCCGTACCGTGTCGCGGTAGCGGCCGTTCCACTCCGACCACAGCGGCGGGAAGTTCCCGACCTGATAGCCGCCCTCGCCCACGTCCCACGGCTCGGCGATGAGCTTGACCTGGTTGATGACCGGGTCCTGCTGGATGACATCGAAGAACCCCGACAACCGGTCGACGTCGTGGAGCTCCCGGGCCAGCGTCGACGCCAGGTCGAACCGGAAGCCGTCGAC
>JALYYN010000412.1 GCA_030946525.1 Actinomycetota bacterium
TGATGACCAGGCCTCCCTCGACGCCCTGTGGGATCTGGTCTGGGCCGGCGAGGTCACCAACGACTCCTTCGCCGCCCTGCGGGCCTTCGCCGGAGGCGCCGGCAGCCGGTCGCGCACCACCAAGCGGACGGGGCGCCCGCGCATGGGCGCCCTGACCGTCCTCGGGCCTCCCAAGGCCCAGGGGCGTTGGACCCTCGTCGACGCCGACTTGGCCATGGGCGACGTCACGCCCACCCAGCGGGGCCACGCCCTGGCCGCCGCCCTCCTCGACCGCCACGGCGTCCTCACCCGGGAGGCGGTCCGGGGCGAGGGCCACCCCGGCGGCTTCGCCGGCATCTACCCGGTGTTACGGGCCATGGAGGAGTCGGGCCGCTGCCGGCGGGGGTACTTCGTGGCCGGCCTGGGCGGTGCCCAGTTCGCCCTGCCCGGCGCGGTCGACCGCCTGCGCGCCGACCGCCGCGACCGGACGGGCGTCCCGCTGGTCCTGGCCGCCACCGACCCTGCCAACGCCTACGGGCTCTCGTTGCCCTGGCCACAGCGGCCGGGAGCGGGTACGCAGCCACAGCGGCCGGGAGCGGGGACGAAGCCTGCGGCCGGGCCGCGCCGGGTGGCGGGGGCGTACGTGGTCCTCCTCGACGGCGAGCCCTGCCTGTACGTGGAGAAGGGGGCCAAGGGCCTCGTCGCCCTCCGGCCCCTCGATGGCACGTGGGAGTACCAGGCCGTCGCGGCCCTGAGCGAGCTGGTCGGCGACGGCCGGGTCCGCCGGCTCAGCATCGAGCGCTACGACGACGGCCTCGAACCGGTCCTCAGGGCGGCCGGGTTCGTGCCCACGCCACGCGGCCTCGTCCGCTATGCCTGAGGGGCCGTTTGCCCGAGGGTGACGTCCTCTTCCGCACCGCGGCCACGCTCCAGAAATGGCTGGCCGGCCGGGAGGTGACCTCGGCCACGCCGCCGGCCGCGCCCATGATCGGCCGGACCGTGGACATGGTCGAGGCCAACGGCAAGCACCTGCTGATGCGCTTCGACTCCGGCCATGTCCTGCACACCCACCTCCGCATGACCGGCTCGTGGCATGTCTACCGCACCGGGGAACGGTGGCAACGGCCGCCGAGCCAGGCCAAGGTTGCGGTGACGTGCGGCGCGCGGATGGCGGTCTGCTTCAACGCGCCGATCGTCGAGCTGCTGGCGCCCGGCGGTGAGGCATCGCATCCCGGCCTGGCCAACCTCGGTCCCGACGTCCTCGATGAACCCCCCGACGTCGAGGAGATCCGCCGCCGGGCCCGCCGCCGCCCGCCCTCGACCCCCCTGGGGGAGCTGCTTCTCGACCAGCGGGTCGTCGCCGGCATCGGCAACATCTGGCGCTGCGAGTCGCTGTTCCTCGAGGGTCGCAGCCCGTGGGCGCCGGTGTCGGGCCTGGCCGACGACGAGCTGGACGCCCTGGTCGGCATCGCCCATCGCATCATGCGCCAGAGCCTCGGCCCGTTCACCGGGCGCCCGCAGAGCTGGGTCTACCGGCGCCGCGGCCGCCCGTGCCGGCGCTGCGGTGCCGCCATCCGTTCCCGCCCCCAGGGCGAGCAGGCCCGTACCGCCTACTGGTGCCCCGGCTGCCAGCCCGGCTGACGGAACCGGCGGAGGGGGACCGGCGGTTCAACCGGGATTGATCTACTGTCGCTGGTCCACATGGAGCTGTTCCTCACCGTCTGTGTCACCAGCGTGACCCTGGGACTTCTGTACGCCCTTTTCGCGGTCGGCCTCGGCCTGGTTCTGCGCGCCGCAGGTGAGGTGAACCTGGCCCACGGCGACTCGCTGATGCTGGCGACCTACGTCGGCGTCGGCACGCTGCACCTGACCGGACTGCGATCCGCCGGCGTGCTCGCCGCGGTGGCCGCCGGCGCCGGCCTCGGCGTGCTGTCGTACCTCGCCGTCTACGCCCCGGTCAGCGCCCGCCGGGGGGCGACCGTCGCCGGCCTCGGCTTCCTGCCCGCCCTCGGCGTCGCCCTCATCATCCGCAACGTCGCCGTGCGGGTGAACCCGCAGGGGAGCCAGGGAGTCCGGCCGCTGTTCGCCGGGGGACGGGCGAACCTGTTCGCCGACTACCGGCTGCCCGCCGCCGGCTGGTGGGTCCTGGGGGCGGCGATCGTCGTCCCGCTGGGCCTGGCCTACGGTCTGCGGCGCTCGGGCGTCGGGCGGCGAATCCGGGCGGTGGCCGACGACCCGGTCCTCGCCCGGCTGGCCGGCGTCCCCGTGACCAGGACGCTGGCCCTCACGTACGCGGTCGCCGGGGCGGTGGGCGGCCTGGCCGGCGCCCTGTTCGCGTCGTTCTTCGGCCAGATCTTCGTCGCCCTCGGGTGGCAGGCCACCCTGAAGGGCTTCGTCGCCGCCGTGCTCGGCGGCATCGGCTGGGTGCGGGGAGCGCTGCTCGGCGGCCTCGCCCTCGGCATCGTCGAGAGCTTCGTGTCCGGCTACCTGTCGACCCGCTTCCGGGACGTGGTCACGTTCCTGTTACTCATCGCCGTACTGCTGGTCGCGCCACGAGGCGCGCTGGCCGGCCGCCGGCTCCGCCAGGTCTAAAGGAGACCCACCATGAACAAGCGATCAGCAGTACTGCTCGCCGCCCTCACGCTCGTCGTCGGCGCGTGCGGCGGCGACAAGCCGAAAGCGGCCACGTCGACGCCCAGCAGCGGCGCGTCGGCGCAGACGGTCACCATCGCCCTCGGCGGCCCGTTCTCCGGCAGCTCCAAGGCCACCGGCGACGAGATCCGCAGCGGCGCCAAGGTGGCCGCCGACGAGGTGAACGGCGCCGGTGGCATCGCCGGCGGGCCCTTGAAGGGCGCGAAGATCGCCTTCAAGGAGTTCGACGACGCCGGCCTGCCGGCCAACGGCGCCAGCAACATGCGCACGATCCTGGACGACTCCAACCTGGTCGCCTTCGTCGGCTCGGGCATCTCCGACGTGTCGGTGGCCATGGCCCCCCTGGCGAGCCAGGCCGGCTTCCCGTACCTGTCGTCCTACGCCTCCTCGCCCAAGATCCTGGATGCCGCCACCGCCCAGAAATCCGTGTTCGTCGTGCCCCCCACGTTCCCTGCGTACGCGTTCTCGGTCACCGACATCCTCCTGAAGGACGGCCACACCAAGCCGGCGATCATCCACGGCACCGGGACCTACGGCGACGGCGTCACCGATCTGGTGGTCAGCCGCCTCAAGGCGAAGAACATCACTCCCGTCGCCAATGAGACCTTCGCCTTCACCGACACCGACTTCCGCACGCAGCTCGCGAAGATCAAGAGCGCGGGCCCCGACTCCCTCATCATCGTCGGCCTGGCCAACGTCGATGCCCTGATCCTGAAGCAGGCCGACGAGCTCGGCCTCAAGGTTCCGTCCTACGACCCGGGCGGCGTCACCAACAGTGACAAGTTCCTGAAGGACGCCGGGGCCCTGGCCAACGGCCTGGTCGGCAACACGCCCACCTACTCGGCCCGGAACACCGATGCGACCAACTCCCTGCGCGCCGCGTACACGAAGGCCACCGGCGAGTCGGTGGTGCCGGACCCGGCCGTGTTCTCCTACGAGGGGGTGCGGGCGGTCGCCGCCGCCCTCGCCGACGGCGCCACGGGCCGCAAGGATCTGGCCGACCACCTGCACACGATCAGCATCGCCGACACCGGCGTCGGCCCACTGAGGTT
This sequence comes from Actinomycetota bacterium, assembly GCA_030946525.1. Lineage (GTDB taxonomy): Bacteria > Actinomycetota > Acidimicrobiia > Acidimicrobiales > AC-14 > CADCTB01. The sequence goes on from JALYYN010000412.1 coordinate 3,684, forward strand.
CGGCGCCGACGGCTCCCGCATCGGCGGGCGGCTGTACGTGTTCCGCGTCACCAACGGCCAGCCCGTGTACTTCACCAGCTTCGAGCAGACGGGGCCGCAGGAGGTCAAGGAGGTTCCCCTCGGCTGAGGACGCCGCCGGTCTCCGCCTCGCCCGATCAGCATGGGTGCGCCGGGGGTTGCCGGTGGCGGCCCTGGTCGTCGTGGCGCTGGTCCCGGCGCTCATCGGCGGTCGACGAGGCTTTGGCCTCGGGACGACCGCCGCCATCGGCGTCATCCTGGCCCTGGGGTACCAGGTGACCTACGGGTTCTCCGGCCAGCTCTCCGTCGCCCACGCCCCGCTCCAGGGCCTCGGCGCCTACGCGGTCGCCGACCTCACCACGTCCGCGCACTGGTCGTTCTGGGCCGCCCTGCCGGTCGCGGTGCTGGTGGCCGCGGTGGTGGGAGCGGTCGTGGGCCTCCCGGGACTCCGGGTGCGGGGCGACGTGCTCGCCCTGGTCACCCTGGGCGCCGGTGAGATCCTCCAGAACCTGTACCTCAACACGGAGCGTTTCACCAAAGGCTCGGACGGCATCGCCGCCATTCCACCGGTCTCGGTCCTCGGGCGTGCCGTCGACGACCGCGGCCTGTACGTCGTCGCTCTCGGGCTCGGGCTGCTGACGCTCGTCGCGGTACGGGCCCTGCGGGCGTCGCCGTTGGGCCGTTCCTGGTTGGCGCTGCGGGACGACGAGGTCGCCGCCGAGGCCTGCGGCATCCGGGTCGGCCGGCTCCGACTGCTCGCGTTCTCCGTCGGCGCCGGCATCGCGGGCGTCGCCGGCGCCCTCTACGCGGTACAGGACCAGTTCGTCTCCTCGGTGTCGTTCGGACTTGGGCAGACCGTCATCGTGATCCTGGTCGTCCTCGTCGCCGGTGAGGCACGGATCGGGCGGACCGTGGCCGCCGCCGTCGGCATCACCGTGCTGGTCGATCGGCTGACGCCGTACGCCGACGTCTCCACCGCGGTGACGGGCGCCCTCATCCTCGCCGTCGTCGGCTTCCGCCTGGGCTTTGTCGGTACCGGCGTCGACCGGCTCCGGGCCGGGATACGAGCGTTGGCGGTACCTCGCTGACCGGGCTGAGCGGGCTGAACGGCCTGAGCTTCCTCGGGGTCTCCAAGGACTTCGCCGGCGTGCACGCCGTCCGCGACGTCACCCTCTGCATCGGGCGCGGGGAGGTCGTGGGACTGATCGGCCCCAACGGATCGGGCAAGACGACGGTCGTGAACCTCTCGGGCGGGGCGTCCGCTCCCAGCGCGGGCCGCATCCTCGTGGACGGCGACGACCTCACCGGCCGCTCCTCCTCGCGCTTCGCCCGGGCCGGTGTCGTGCGCACGTTCCAGGCCCTGCGCCTGTTCGAGCGGCTCTCGGTCCTCGACAACGTCCTGATCGGCGCCCAGCGCTCGGGGCGGGCGTCACTCGCAGGCGCGTGGCTCCCGCTAGCGGGCCGACGCAGGGAAGCGACAGCGCTGCGGACTGCGGCCATCGCCGCGCTCGACGCCGTCGGGATGGCGACGTTTGCGGGGAACCCGGTGCAGGCGCTCTCCCACGGCCAGCGACGGCGGGTCGAGCTGGCCCGCGCCTTCGCGGCCGGGCCGACGTACCTCGTGCTCGACGAGCCCGGGGCCGGCGTCGACCCGGCGCAGAAGGCGACCCTCGCCCGCCTCCTCGCCGACCGGCGCGACGCCGGGGTGGGGATGCTGCTCGTCGAGCACGACGCCGGCCTAGTCGAACGGCTGGCCGACCGGGTCCTGGGCATGGCCGACGGCGCGATCATCGCCGAGGGCACGTTCGCCGAGGTCGCCGGCCGCCTGGAACGCGGGCCGTGACGTCGATCACACCCGGTACGTGACCGACCGTCTGTCGGTGCGGGGGTTGGTCGCGGGATGGGACCGCACCGCCATCGTCGCCGGCGCCGACCTCGACGTCGCCGCCGGGGAGATCGTCGCGCTCCTGGGTGGGAACGGATCCGGAAAGTCGACCCTGCTCTGGGCGGTGGCCGGCCTGCTCCGGGCCCGGGCCGGCACCGTCCTCCTGGACGGGCACCGTGTCGACGGCGCCTCCGCCGAGCGACTGGCGGGGAAGGGAATGCTCCTCCTTCCCCAGACCCGGCGGGTGTTCCCCACCATGACCGTCGCCGAGAACCTCCGGGTCGCCGAGCTCGGCATCGGCCGGCCCGACGTGGCCGCCATCCGCCGCCGCCGGGGCCTGTGGCTGGACCGCTTCCC
>JALYYN010000416.1 GCA_030946525.1 Actinomycetota bacterium
GGAGCCGAGCGCCTCATGGCTGGGCGCCGGGTTCAGGCGGAAGACGGTCGACCCACCTGCGTCCCGGTCCGTATGGCATCCATATCGCGAACATCACGACGAACATTGCAAGCCCGAGACAGACAGCTATCCAGGCTGGAGTCTCTCCGAATGCTGCCGCGGAGCCAAGAAGTAATCCATATGAGGCGGACGTTAGAAATGGATGGCGAGCCGCCGATCGCGCTACGTGGTACCGATCTGTGCTGACTTGCCAGTTGGGCCACTTCATATAGGAACACTCCGCAAAAGGTCATCTAGCCGAGCAGCCTTCGGATCTATAACTTAGGCGACGCGGCGACGCTCAAGAGAACACACCCTTCGAGGGGCTGCACAAGCCGCTTGCAAGTCGCAGGGTCACCGACGTCCTCGATCATGCGAAGGGTATCGCCGGTGACCGCTCGTCAGGCACAGGGGGCTGGCGGCGAGGCCGGGCGGAAATCCCGAGCGCCGGCGATCTCGACCGGCCGGCACCGCGTGCCGATCGGCAAAACACGGCACATATCCTTCCCACCCGCCGGGGGAGGCATCGCGGACAGGATCTGCGGTTATCGCGCCCCGCCCCTACCGGCACATGAGGGCTACGCCGGAGGAGCCGAGACGGCTGCCTTCGGGGATACGGATATGGGCGATTCATGACTCTGAGCTCACCAATCTGGGCCTCGCGCCGCGAACGGACGAGGAGGCCCGCCTCGGAGCAACCCGCATTAGGGGCGCAACGCGGGAGCCCCGGGCGACGCCTCGGAGCGGTGACCGCCGAGCCCGCCGTGCTCAGCCGGGCGCGGGCTCGGCGCCGGCGGCGCGGCTGACCTCGGCCAGGCGCTGCTCCAGGAAGGCGCGCTCCGCGGCGTTCGCCGTGAGTTCCATCGCGCGCCGGTACGACTGAGCCGCGCCGGCGGCGTCGCCGAGGCGGCGCAGCAGGTCGGCGCGGGTGGCGGGAAGGTAGGGGTAGTCGGCGAGCCGGGGATCGGTCGCCAGCTCGTCGAGGAGCGGCAGGGCGGCGGCCGGACCGTCGGCGAACGCCACGGCGGCGGCCCGGTTGAGCGCGACCACCGGGGTGTTCCACACCGCCAGCAGCCGGTCGTAGAGGTGCACGACGCGCGGCCAGTCGGTCTGCTCCAGGGACGGCGCCATCGCGTGCACGCCGGCGATCGCCGCTTGCAGGGTGAACCGCCCGGGTGGGCCGGACGCCAGCGCCCCGGCCGTCACCGTGAGCCCCTCCAGAATCGCGCGCTGGTCCCAGCGCGTCCGGTCCTGGTCGGCGAGCAGGAGCAGCCGACCCTGCGCGGCGGTCCGGGCGGCCCGGCGCGCGTCGGTGAGGAGCAGCAGGCCCAGCAGGCCGCGGGTCTCGGCCTGCTCGGGGAGCAGCGCGGCGAGGGTGCGCGCGAGGTGCAGGGCCCGGTCGCAGAGCTCCTCACGGACGAGCGCGTCCCCCTCGCCGGCCGTGTGGCCGGTGCTGAAGAGCAGGTGGACGGCGGTGAGCACGCTGTCCAGACGCTCGGGCAGCTCCGCCCGGCCCGGAACCCGGTAGGGGATCCGCGCTTCGGAGATCTTCTTCTTGGCCCGGGTGATCCGTGCCGCCATCGTCGGCTCGGACACCAGGAAGGCCCGGGCGACGTCGGGCGTGGGAACGCCGCAGACCAGGCGCAGGGTGAGGGCGACGCGGGCCTCGGGGGCGAGGGTGGGGTGGCAGCAGGTGAACACCAGCCGGAGCCGGTCGTCCGGCACCGCGGCGTCGGGCGAGTCCAGGTCGGCCGGGTCGTGCGGATCGACGGTCGCCGGCTCCACGAGCAGCGGGAGCTTGCGCCGGAGGGTGACCTCGCGACGCAACCGGTCCAGCGCCTTGTTCCGCGCCGCCGTGGTCAGCCACGCGCCGGGCCGCTCCGGGACGCCGTCCCGGGTCCAGGCATGCAGCGCGCTGACGTACGCCTCCTGCGCGCACTCCTCCGCGACGTCCAGGTCGCCCGCGACGCGCACCGTGGCGGACAGCACGAAGGCCCACTCGGAGCGGTGGGCCTTCGCTAGCGCGGCAGCGACCGCGTCCGCCTGCACGGCGGACGCGGTCGCATCGTCGCTGGGAGTGATCAGAACGGGTTCGTCGTCGGGTCCACGACCGGGCGAACCTCGACGCCGCCGCCGGGGGCGGGGGCCGGGCACAGCTTGGCGATCTCGACGGCGTGGTCGAGGTCGCGCGCCTCGACGACGTAGATGCCGTTGAGGGCCTCCTTGGTCTCGACGAACGGGCCGTCCGTCACCGTGCCGCCACCCTTGATCGTGGTGGCCATCGTCGGGGGCGCGAGCGCCTCCCCGCCCGCCAGGGACCCACCGAGCGCGAAGACCTGCTCGACGAACTTGCTGTGGGCGTCGACCACTGCGGGCCACGCCTCGGGCGAGATGTTCGCGTAGAACGCCGGGTCTTCGTAGATGAGGATTGCGTACTTGGCCATGGAACCAACTCCTGCAGTGGGTCGCGGGCCGGGCTATCCGGCCCCGTCATCAGCAACGACGAACACCCTGCCGCCGGATCGACAACCAGGCCTCGATGTTCTTCAAGATTATTCTGGCGCGGCACGCAAGGGGTGGGGGAGGCGGGGTCAGCGGGGGTTCCGCGCGCCGGACGGCGGCCAGCAGCATCTGCGCGACGTCCACGACCTCGACGCTCTCGGGTGCGGAGCCGGCGGCCCGCTGCGACGTCAGGGCGTCGGACAGCATCACCCGGCAGAACGGGCAGGCGACGGCGATCTGGTCGGCACCGGTGGCCACCGCCTCCACGGGGCCCTCGGCCACGTTCCGCCGGTCGAGTTCGAGGAGCAGCACTACCGTTCGATCACCGTCGCGCAGCAACTGCTGCCGGCATAACCTGCCCGCTACAGAACCGGGGACGGTTCACTGGTCAGACTTGTCGTGGCCGGGGACCTCGACCCGCACCAGCTCGTAGCTGGGATGCGCGCCGCCACCCATTCGTCGAGGGCGTCCGCCGATGGGAAGGTCAACACATGTTCGGTGGCCACGGCACTGGACCGTAGCGGTGGCTCAGTTGAGCGACCAGCTCGACCAGGGGACCTGCTCGACGTAGACGTTGGCCAGGAAGTCCACCAGGTCGTTGCGGCCGTGGAAGCGGGGACGGCCACCGTTCTGCTCCATGAGCACGACCGGGACCCCCGCCGAAGCTGGCGGAGAAGGCGCTGCGGGCGTCCTCCCGGCGGGTGGGCTGGGAGATCACGCCGGGGCGCACGGCCACGACGGCGAACTCCACGCCTTGTTCCTTGATGAGAGCGGCATCGAAGTTGGCCATGGCGGCCGCCTCCTCGGGTGGTTGATGACCCCGGGAGATGGCCGGGGGAGGGGGTGAAAGCCCTCAGGATGGCGGTCGTTGCCCGTCACCCGTCCTTGATCGACGAGGTGGACGCCTGGCGCAACTGGTAGACCCGAATCGCCTGGTCCTGCATCAGCGTTCGACCGTGTATGGCTCAGACCGGACATGCAGCGACCCATCTGCCCCTATCGCCGGTTCTGCGTGGCACCCTCCATGCTTCGACTTGCTGAGGTGCCGATACGGTGAGCCGTTGGTACTGAGTTCAGTCGCCCGTGGACTTGCGGATTCTGACTACCAGAATTCGTTCGTGGTCCTCGTCGACGACGTAGGTGACTCGGAACCCACCCCGGAGCTTGTCGTCGAACATCCCGACACCCATGACATCTCGCGGGATCGATCGCGGAGGGCCTGCCTCAACCCAAGCGAACATCTCCGAGGCGACGGCGTCCCGGTCCCCTTCGCTCAGCTTCTCGAGGTCAGACTCGGCGGCGGCTCGTACGAAGACTTGCCAGGTCACGCCGACCGGCGGCCGCGGCGCGCCAGATGCGCGAGGAACTCGTCCTTGTTCGTGAACCCTCGCAGCAGACCGTCGTCGGCCTGCCGCTTGACGTCCTCGACCATCGCAACCACGGCCTCAGGGCCGCCCTCCTCCTTCACCCACTGCTCGAAGCTCGGTTCGGCGGCCACGCCCCTGATGGTACCCGCGCTGTCCTCGGAGGGGTCTGAATCCCAGCTCTACGCGGGCATGGCCGCCATCCGCCACGGCTCCGACCCTGTCCCCGACGTACCGGACGACAGGGTTCGCCGGGTTGCCCCGACCGCCGGCTATAGGGCAAGATCACGGCTTTCTCGGGGGCTGGGTTTGCCCGGCGAGGGAGCGAAGACGTTGGCGTGCTCCCCCAATCACGCGGGCGGCTGCCTGTCGCTCTCTGCCGGACCCGTCGGCTTCGAGACGGCGTAGTTCCGACTCAAGCTCGTCGTCCCACACGTTCGCGGCGAGCTGGCCCGCGTACCGGAGTAGCCGAGGCTGCGGATCGCTGACTCGGCGCAGCACGACCCGCCGGAGATCGGTCGTGACGTGGACTGGCAGATGAGCGTTGGCGAGGGCGTGCATCAGCTCGGCCTTGAGGTAGCCGGAGCGGAAGCACCACGGATCTTCGACAAGGAACTCGATTGCGGTCTCGATGGCGTCGAGCCGTCCGGTCTTGACTCCAGCAAGCACGGCGTCGTACGGCTCGTAGAAAGCCGCGAGGGCAACGTGAAAGGCAGCTGCGGCCTCGCGCCATGCGGCATCCGCCGCCTTGGACCCGTCGCGAGCGGCGTGGGCCCGGTCGAGCGCAGCGTTCAGCGACTCGAGCTTCACCGCTCTCTCGCCGATCGCCGAGTGCGAACGTCCACGCACCGGCACAAGGGTAGGACCTGCTGGCCGTCGAAGCGCCGAGGCGCCCCCATAACACCGCTCCGTTCCACTTCCAAGCGGTGTCCTCAATCGCCGGACTGAGGCCACGACCTCCGAGTCCCAGTTGTTCCTGGGCGGGATCTGCGGTTATGCCCTGGTGAGCTGCGCCGTACCCCCCGATGCAAATCGCCGGATACCGGTCAGTGCCGTGCAAGCGCGAACCAAGCGATAATGCGCGAGGGCCCCTGCAGCCTGTTCCCGGGCCGCCGTTATCACGGCCCCGAGTTCCTCGATCTGGGCGGCGTGGTCTCCCTCGTTCGGCGTCCAGGCCGCCCGCTCGGTTGCGAAGCGTTGAGGCTCGGGCCGCGTCCTCCGCCGCGCGGGCCCCGAGCTGTTGGCAGACGTCGGAGGACGGGGCCGACAGCGTCGTCGTCGGCGGCCTCCGGGGAGTTGGCCAGGCGACGTCGGGAGGCCT
>JALYYN010000427.1 GCA_030946525.1 Actinomycetota bacterium
GACATGCCCGAGGTCGTCGACTGGGAATGGGGCCAGCCGCGATGACGGCCCGGTCCGCGTCAACAACCGATGACGCGCCTGACCTGCAAACGATGCCGGTCGCCGCGGTCCAGGACGCCCTGGCCGCGACGCCCGACGGGCTCACCCAGGCCGAAGCGGACAAGCGCCTCACCCGGTACGGCCCGAACGAGATCGAGGAGCACAAGACAAACCCGCTGCTCAAGTTCCTCACCTACTTCTGGGGCCCGATCCCGTGGATGATCGAGATCGCGGTGATCCTCTCTGCCGCGGTCGGGCACTGGGCCGACTTCTTCATCATCCTGCTCCTCTTGGTCTCCAACGCGACCGTCGGTTTCTGGGAGGAACGCCAGGCCGGCAATGCCATCGCGGCGCTCAAGGCGAACCTGGCCGTCACCGCACGGGTTCGACGCGACGGCACCTGGACCACTCCGCCGGCCCGTGAGCTCGTCCCCGGCGATGTCATCCGCCTCCGCCTCGGCGATATCGTCCCCGCCGACGCCCGGCTGCTGGCGGGCGACCCCGTCGAGGTCGACCAGTCCGCCCTGACCGGCGAGTCGCTCCCTGCCACCCACAAGTCCGGCGACGCCGTCTTCTCCGGCTCGATCATCCGCCAGGGCGAGATCGGCGCGCTCGTGTACGCCACCGGCGCCGACACCTACTTCGGCAAGACCGCTGAGCTCGTCCAGGATGCTCACACCGTCAGCCACTTTCAGAAGGCCGTGTTGAAGATCGGCAACTACCTGATCGTGCTCGCCGTCGGGTTGGTCTCTGTGATCATCGTCGCCGCCGTGATCCGGGGTGACCGGATCCTCACCACGTTGCAGTTCGCGCTCGTGCTGACCGTGGCTGCGATCCCCGTCGCAATGCCGACGGTGCTGTCAGTGACGATGGCGGTCGGGGCCAGGCTCCTCGCCAAGAAGCAGGCGATCGTCAGCAAGCTCGTGGCGATCGAGGAGCTGGCCGGTGTCGACATCCTCTGCGCCGACAAGACGGGCACACTCACCCAGAACACGCTGACGCTCGGCGATCCCTTCAGTGTCAATAAGGTCCCAGCCGAGGAGGTCGTGCTGTGCGGGGCCCTCGCCTCACGGGCCGAGAACGACGACGTCATCGATCTGGCTGTGCTCGGCGGCCTCTCCGACCCACACGACCTCGACCCGTACCAGGTCGACCACTTCCAGCCGTTCGACCCGGTCCACAAACGAACCGAAGCGACCGTCACCGGCTCGAACGGCGATTCCTTCAGGGTCACCAAGGGCGCCCCACAAGTGATCCTGGAGTTGGCAGCCCACGGCGACGACGTCGCATCCGCAGTGAACGACGCGGTCAACGCGTTCGCCGCCCGAGGCTTCCGATCCCTCGGCGTCGCCCGCGCCGACGGCGACGGCGACTGGAAGCTCCTCGGCGTGCTCCCACTCTTCGACCCCCCACGCGACGACGCCGAATCCACGATCGCAACCGCCGGGAAGATGGGCGTGACCATCAAGATGGTGACCGGAGACCAGCTCGCCATCGCCAAGGAAACTGCCGGCAAGCTCGGGATGGGCACCAACATCCTCGACGCAGCTGTGCTCGGTGACGGTCACGGCGAGGAGTCCGCGGCGGTGACCGACTCGATCGAGGTGGCCGACGGCTTCGCGCAGGTGTTCCCCGAGCACAAGTTCCACATCATCGACGTCCTCCAACAACGAGGCCACATCGTCGGCATGACCGGCGACGGAGTGAACGACGCGCCGGCGCTGAAGAAGGCCGATTGCGGCATCGCCGTGTCCGGGGCGACTGACGCCGCCCGCGCCGCGGCGGCGATCGTGCTCACCACCCCGGGCCTGTCGGTGATCATCGACGCCGTCAAGGAGAGCCGCAGGATCTTCCAGCGGATGAACAGTTACGCGATCTACCGCATCGCCGAGACGCTGCGAGTGGTCCTGTTCATGACGCTGGCGATTCTCGTCTTCAACTTCTACCCGGTCACCGCGATCATGATCGTCATGCTCGCGCTGCTCAACGACGGCGCCATTCTGTCGATCGCCTACGACAACGTCCTCTACCGGGACCAGCCCGAAGCCTGGAACATGCGCCTGGTCCTCGGCATCTCCACCGTCCTCGGTACGATCGGGGTGGTGGCGGCGTTCGGCCTGTTCTACCTCGGCGAGCGGGTCTTCCACCTCGACCGGGATCACGTCCAGACCCTGATGTACCTCAAGCTGTCCGTCGCCGGGCACCTGACCATCTTCCTCACCCGCACCCGTGGACCGTTCTGGTCCCACCGCCCCGCACGTGCCGTGCTCATCGCCGTGTTCGGTACCCAGGCGGTCGCCACCCTGATCGCCGTCTACGGCCTGTTCATGACACCGCTCGGCTGGGGATGGGCCGCGTTCGTCTGGGGGTACGCGCTCGCCTGGTTCCTCGTCAACGACCGGATCAAGCTGCTCGCCTACCACATCCTCGACCGGACGGCGCACCCCGACGCGGCGGTGCTTGCCAGCCCCGGTTCGGACCGGGAATCGTCGGTCGTCGACCTCGGCGAGGATGCCACCGAAACCAGCGGAGCCGAGTTCCACACCGACACCGATCCCGGTGACCCGGTGTATCACGACAACCCCGTCTGCCCCTACGGGCAGGAGATCAAGCGCGACCACAACGACATCCCGGGCACGGCCGGCCGCCGCCGATGCAGCTGGTGCACCGCGCACGCCTCGAGTCAGCCAGCTCCCGCGTGAGGCGCCACGACACACGCTGCGCCCGGCGGCAAGCGGGGGAAGGACGATGAAGCTCGACCCCGACGTGATCGACGAGCTGACCGTGCACCCCGGACAACCTGCCGGCCTCGACCACCGCAGCACCGACTCCACCACGACCGACTGGCTGGGTGCCGCCGGGAAGAAGCGCAAGCCCCGGGCCAAGAAGCACCTCGACTCCTTCATCGATGAGCTGAGCGCCTCGCAGGAGCTCCTGTGGGCGAGCGACACCCACGCCGTGCTCGTGGTGCTGCAAGCCATGGACGCGGCTGGCAAGGACGGGACCATCAAACACGTCATGTCCGGGATCAACCCCCAAGGGTGCCAGGTCACCGCCTTCAAACAGCCGTCGGCCGAAGAGCTCGAACACGACTTCTTGTGGCGCTGCTCCAAGGCGCTGCCCGAGCGGGGCCGCATCGGGATCTTCAACCGCTCCTACTACGAGAACGTCCTGGTCGTGCGGGTACACCCCGAGCTCCTGGTCGACCGCCAGGCCGCCCCGGGCGACGATGCGCCTGCGTCGCTGTGGCGCCACCGCTTCGACGACATCAACGCGTTCGAGCGCCACCTCCACCGCAACGGCACCCGCATCGTCAAGATCTTCCTCCACGTCTCACGCGACGAGCAGAAGAAGCGGTTCCTCAAACGTCTCGACAACCCGGCCAAGTACTGGAAGTTCTCGGCCGGCGACCTCGCCGAACGCAAGCACTGGTTCGAATATCAGGCCGCCTACGAAGAGGCCCTCACCGCCACGTCCACCGCGTGGGCCCCATGGCACGTCGTGCCAGCCGACCACAAGTACGCCCTGCGAGCCCTGGTCGGCGGACTCCTGGTCCACGCCATCGACCAACTGGACCTCCCTCT
>JALYYN010000450.1 GCA_030946525.1 Actinomycetota bacterium
AACCACACCAGCTCGCCGATACGCAGGCCCGAGCCCAGAAGGAACGCCCACACCGGGTACGTCCGGTCGCCCTCCATCAGACCGAGGAACTCCCGCGCCTGCTCGGGTGTCCAGTGGCGCGGGATCGACCGAGCGGCACGCGGCCTGGGCGCGGCGACCAGCGGGTTGATCGCGATCACCCCGGTCGCCACCGCCAGCTTCATGGCGCCGGCCAAGGGAGCCCGGGCAAGGCGGACCGTATTCGGGGCCAGGGCCCTGCCGCTCTTGACGCCGCCGCCCTTCAGCAGCTTGCGCTGCCAGGCCAGGACGACGTCGGGCGTGATGTCCCGCACCTTGCGCCCACCGAGCGCCGGCCGCACGTACTTCTCGGCCTGGTTCCGGTAGTCGAACCGCGTCTTGGCCGACAGCCGACCGTCGGCGTCGATGCCGTCGAGGTACAGGTCGAGGAGCTCGTTGACGGTCAGCAGCTTCGAGCTGGGGCGCACCTGCCCGGTGTCGACCTTGGCCAGCAGCTCACGCCGTTCGCGGCCGGCGTCGCTCGCCGTCCGGTAACCACGCTTCGTGATCTGGACCCGCTTGCCGGTCAGCGGATCGGAGCCGAGGGTGACCTTGAAGTACCACCCCCCACGGCCGTCCTGGTACACGCCTTGGGGTCTTGCCGGCACGCCGCCACCTCCCTGAGAACACCGTTCCGGTTCTCACCGGTTCTCACGATGTTCTCACGGGGCCTTCCGCCGGACAAGCGCTCGAGCCAAAAGTGCCTCTGACCTGCACTTATGCTTGCGCGCTGGGAGGGATTCGAACCCCCAACCTTCTGATCCGTAGTCAGATGCTCTATCCGTTGAGCTACCAGCGCAGAAAAATGGGCTCTGACCTGCGGTTTTGTCTCCACAGACCAGTTGCGCGAGCGGGCACAGCGCTCCTACAGCGTATGACTCGGCACCTTTTCTGACTGGTTCCGAACCCCGAGGAGGAGACGATGGCGACGGTTCGCACATACCCAGCCTAGACGCACTGGTCCCGTCCTGGACTCGCCACCTGCGGGCCGCCAACCTCTCGCCTCGCACCGTCCAGTCCTTGCGGAGTCGGCGAGACGCTTGGGCGCGTTCCTCGACCAGCGAGGCATGCTCTCCGAGGTCGACTCGATTCGCCGTGAGCACCTCGAGGGCCTGGTCCATCTCGTCGGGCGCCATGCCGGCGTCATCGAAGGGCTGCCGGCGACCGCGGTGGACCAAGGCGGGGGGGCGACCCGGCGCACGTCCTCGACCGTGGTGGTGCCCCCCCCGAGGCCGGCGCGGGCGGCTGCCGCCCGGCAGATCGCCAGGTCCGCCCGGAGGCCCTCGGCGCCCACCGACGCGCCCAGCGCGCTGACCCTGTGCACGAGCTCGTCGGGCAGCACCGCCGGCGGGTTGGCCGGCAGAGGCCTTTCCGGCCAGGCGCCGGCGACGGCAGCCGGGTCGGCGTCGAAGGCCATGGGCCGGCGCACGGCCTCGGCCCGCTCGGCGGCGTCGGCCGGCGCCAGCACGTCGGCGGCCAAACCAAAGCGGTCGAGGAGCTGGGGACGGAGGTCGCCCTCCTCGGGATTCATGGAGCCGATGAGCACGAACCGGCTCGGGTGGGTGTGGCTGACTCCCTCCCGCTCCACCTGGTTGACCCCGGAAACGGCCACGTCGAGCAGCACGTCGACGGGGTGGTCGGGCAGCAGGTTGACCTCGTCCACGTAGAGCACGCCACCGTGGGCCGCGGCCAGCAGGCCGGGCGCGAAGCGCACCTCACCACCGGTCAGCGCCGCGGCCAGGTCGGTGGCGCCGACAAGGCGTCCTCGGTGGTGCCGATAGGCAACTCGACGAACGGTGCGTCATCAGCCAGCAACCGGGCCAGCCCGCGGGCCAGGGTGGTCTTGGCCGACCCTTCTGACCCCGCAGCAGCACGCCGCCGATGGCGGGCTCCACCGCCGCCAGCATAAGGGCCAGCTTGGCCTCGTCCTGTCCGACGACCGCCCCGAACGGGAAGTGGCTCACCTACGCGAGGGCCTCGTCATGTTGGCCACCCAAACCAAACCGCTCCCGGCTCAGCGAACCTCGAGCGATGCGTTGGCGTGATCCACGCTGTCGTCGGCGGGAGACCACTTCACCCACGTGCCGCCCGGGCTGCGGATGGACCAGTGTTCGTCCCCGTGCGAACGGCCGGCCACGGTGAACCACTTCCCGCCGATCAGTTCTCGGAGCACCTGGTTGCGCTGGGTGATCGCCTCGATGCGCTCTAGGGGCGCCTGGATGACAGCGAGCAGTCGCAGCGGTTCGTGTACGCGACGGTCCCCAACGCCCACCGCCTGCGCAGGGAGACCGACCTGGAGGTCTCCCCCCTCGCCGAGGACGACGCCGATGCCGCCCACCGGGTTGTGCAGCGTCTTGTCTCCCGCACCGAACTGGTCGGGGTCGACTGCCGAGAAGTAGTACTGCGCGGAAATCCACTGGCCGACGACGAGCGGCGCGGTCATGATCGCCTCCAGGGCGCTGCCGTCGCCATCGCTCTCGGCGTCGTAGGCATGCAGGAACACGCGACATGCCAGGTCGGTTCCGGCGGTGATCGAGCGCGGTCCGACGACGAACGCAGCATTGCCGGCGAGCCCCCATTCGGGCCGCACCTGCGCCCAGTCGTGCCCACGGACCCGGACCTTCCCGGGATCTCCCGGGAGCCGCCCGGCGCGCTCACGTGCGAGCCGTTCACCGGCCACGGCGATGTCCCGCTCGAAGGCGGCGACCAGCCGCTCGTGGGTGGCCGGCACGGCCTCGCGGTCGAGAACGGTAACGACGTCGGAGGGGGTGTCGTGCTGGGCGGCAACGAAGAGGGTGTCGTCGGGCACCATGATGTCTCGCTCCTTGAGGCCGGTACGGACCCCAGGGTCGTTGAGAATGGCTACTGCCACCCTGGCGCTCGAACCCCCCGGGGCGCCGCCGCACGCGCCGCAGTCATAGGAGGATGCGTGCGGGTTGTTGACGTTGTGGCTGCCGTGCCCGCAGAAAACGATGAGCCGGGCGAAGCGGGTCAACCCCATCGTCCGGACGACGCTCTCCGCGAGCGAGACCCGCTCCTCGAGCGCGAAGCCGGAGTTGGGGCCCTGTTCCGACTCGACACCAGGTCGCGTCCGTGGGGCGACCCGCCGCCTCGCCGTTCCCCTCAGGCGACGCACCAGGCCTGGTGCCAGCGTCCTCGCCGCCGCGACAGGACCCATGACGTATCCCGCCGCCTCTGCGAGCGCGAACGGGCCGCCCAGGCTGCCTTTGGCGGCGTGGAAAGCCTCGTGTCCTGCGCCGGCGGCTCGCTGCGCAGCGAGATAGCCATCGGCGCCGTCAGGGACGAGCGGCTGCTCGGCGACCTCGTGGTCAGGCGTCTTCAGAAGCGGTGGGCAGCGCGACTGGCTCTCCGTCGAGCCCAGCGGCCGCCAGCGCACGGGAATGCCGAAGAACCCGGCGAAGCCGAGGGTGTCGTAGGGGCCGCATGCCTGGAGGTGCCGTACCAGGCCCTCCGAACGCGCGTCGATGCAGAAAGCTGCTTGCACGTCCGGCCGCTCGGTGACCGGACCGGGGTCCGGGCGGCTCAGCAGTCCCAGCAGACGATCGCGGAAGTTGCCCTCCTGCGCCTCGAGCCACATCGAATTCCGCACCGGCGGCGACACCTGCTGCAGGACGCCACGCACGGCGGACGTGACGACCGGATCGTCGGAGGTGCCGCCGAGAGCGGCGAGCACCGCCGCCACCCGCTGCTCGAGGAGCTTCTCGTTCTCGACCACCTCGTCCTGGCGCTGGACGGGCCGCTGGAAAGCTGCTGAGTGGGCGACCGCTGCGGTTGCGGCCACCTGCGCGGCGAGCAGGTCCAGCAGGCGCAACGGGGGACGATGGTGGTCGGGCGGAGCCCACTCGTCCTGCCAGCGCGCGTACCCGGCCCAGCCGGGAAGCCTGCCGAGGTACTGGCGAAGGGCGTCGACGGGATCGCCGTCGATACCCAGCGCGTCGAGGGAAGCGGCGAGGGCCTCGACCGGTCGATCAGGCAGTTGCGCCAGCCACTGCATGCCGGTCGGGCCGGCGAGGCGCCGGAGCCGCCGGTCGTGTGGCGCGAGCTCCCGCCACGCACGGAAGAACCCGTCTTCGCGGCGGGGCATGGGCCATGGAACGTGGGCCTCGTCGACGAAGACGGCACACCATGCGGCCACGAGCTGGCTGACCGCCCGGACGGTCGCGACATCCGCACGGCCGACCCGATCGCCGGCGGTCTCCCGGGGCTTGTCGTCCGGTCCCACGAGGAGGTCCAATCGGACGATCTCCACCGCATCGAC
>JALYYN010000476.1 GCA_030946525.1 Actinomycetota bacterium
CCGATGACGCCGGGTTGGCGCTCAGCCAACCCCACTTCACGCCCTGGACAAGGGCCCGGTGGAGGATGCCGTGGGCTCGGCGGATGGTGGCTGGTCCGAGGGGTCGGCCGGCCCGCCCGCCCTTCTCACGGAGACGGCGGTAGAAGCGGTCGATGTCGGCGGCGCCGAGCTTGGACAGCGGTACGTTGCCGAGGAACGGGAGCAGGTTGCGGTCCATCACGCCCCGCGTCTCCCGGGCACCCTTGGGCGAGTAGCCCGGGCCGGCCAGCGCGAACCACTCCTCCAGAAGCTCGCCGACGGTGGCGTTCGTGTGGTTGTGCGCCCCCCGGTCGTTGTCGGCCACCATGGCCGCCAGCGCCCGCTGGGCCTCCCGCTTGCCGCCCCGGACCGTCTTGGTGACCCACCGCTTCCGGCCGGTGACGATGTCGCGCCCGGCGTAGACCCGCAGCTCCCAGGAGCTGCCCCGCAGCCGCAGAAATCCGGTCACGCGACCCCTTTCGCCAACACAAGGATTGGCAAAAGAGTGGCAAAGGGCCGTCTCCGATGCAAGCACCGCAGGCCAGACCCGCTCTGACCTGCGGTTTTACCGGCGCCCCCAACGGGATTCGAACCCGTGCTGCCGCCTTGAAAGAGCGGTGTCCTGGGCCGCTAGACGATGGGGGCCGAATGCCGAGGGCCCCTCATCGTAGCTGCCACTCGGTCCCGGCGGCGGTGTCGCGGACCTCCACCCCGGCGGCCAGCAGCCGGTCCCGGAACCCGTCGGCATCGGCGAAGCGGCCGTCGGCCCGGGCCTGGCGGCGGGCGTCGAGGAGGGCGTCCACGAACGGTTCCACGAGGGTCCGGGGGTCGCGGAGGCCCGTCTCGGCCGCCTCGCCCAGGCGTACGACCATGGCCCGCAGACCGGCGCGGCCGCGATCGAGCTGGTCGGACTGCAGCGTGTCCCGGGACCACTCCTGAAGCGTGGCGTCGAGCTCCAGGACGGTCTTGACCGCCCCGGGGGCGTCGCCGGCCCGCAGGGCGGCGTCGAAGAGCGACTCGCAGCGGGCCACGTCCACCTCCACCGATCCCCGGCTCTCCGACACGCCCGCGGCGGCGGCGGCCGGGGCGGGGGCGTCGACCACGACCGCGCCCTCGGCGACGCCGACCAGGTCGGTGATGGCGATGGTGGAGCCGGTGGCCACGGCCGACATCTCGCCGTGGCGGCGGACCGTCACCGACCCCAGGCCGGCGACCGTGGCCGTCCCGGCGTCGAGGTCGAGGATGCAGGCGGTGTGCTCGTCGACGCCGAGGATGAACACCTCGGGCGGCAGCATGGCCTCCAGGGCCGACAGCCGGCGCTCGCCCATGTAGCAGTACCGGGTGTCGTGGTTGCCGCCCTCGGCGTTGTTGAAATGGGGGACGACGACGGCGGGCAAGCCGATCTCGCCGGTGAGGTCGAGCCCGTCCAGCCAGCGCACGCGGTCGCCGACCTTGTAGATCTCATAGACCGGCAGGGCGTAGGGGCCGAGCGTGCACGCCGCCGCGCTGGCGAAGGTGACGCACCCGCCGGTGCGGAGCTTCTCGGCCAGCACGGCGGGCACCTGGCTGGACGACCATTGAGCCAGGGCGTACGAGGGGCTGCCGGGGCCGGCGAAGACGTAGGCCGCCTCCCGCAGGCGGGCCAGCATCGTCTCGTAGGCCAGGGTGTCGACCCCCTCGGCGGACCGGAACGAGGCGACCACGATCTCGCGCTGCACGCTCTCCTTGAAGTAGGTGAGCGCCTTGGCCGAGATGTCGTCGGCGTTCTCCTGGAAGCCGAACGGGGTGTCCAGCATGACCGCGGGCACGGGCTGGGCGCCGAGCCGGGAGAGCAGGTCCCGGTGGACCTTGCTCATGGTCGGGCTGGTCTCACCCGAACCCATGATGACGAGCAGCCGTGCCATCCGGCTCACCTTAGAAGGCTCCGTTTGGCTGAAACGCCGAATGGAGCAGCTCGGCCAGCTCGATCGGGTGCTGGATGTGGAGGTCGTGGTCGCCGGGCGAGAACCACTCCACCCGCAGGCGGGGGGCGGCAGCGGTGAGCTCGTCGGCCAGCTCCCGCTTCTGGGCCTCCCACGCGTCGCCGGTGCCGGCCATCACGAGCAGCACCGGCACGTCGAGCCCGGGGATGATCGTCGACGGGCGGTGCTCCCACAGCGACCGCACGATGCGCAGGTGCCGCTCCAGGGTCAGCCACGGTCGGATGGTCCCGTCCGGGAGGACCTCGAAATTCGCCATGGTGGCGTCGATGCCCCAGTCGGACCAGGCCGGGTGGTAGCGCCGCAGCATGGCCTCGATTGCGACCGCAGGCGTCCCGGCCATGGCCGGTGGGGTCAGCGCCCGCCTGGCGTCCTCCCAGTCCGGCCACTGCCGGGCGACTTCCAGGGCGCCCCCGTCGATCCCGGCCACCCCGGCCACCCGGCCTGGGGCGCGGGCGGCCAGGTCGACGACGATGTTGCCCCCGGTCGACTGGCCGGCCAGCACCGCGGTGGCGAAGCCCGCTGCGTCCAGGACCTCGACGAGGTCATCGCCCATGGTGGCGAAGTCGTAGCCGTCGTCGGGCTTGTCGCTGCCGCCGTGGCCCCGCAGGTCGACGTTCACCACCGGATGGCCCAGTTCGTGCAGCCGGGCCGCGGTCCTCTCCCATGTCCGGCGGTTCGAGGCCAGTCCGTGGGAGACCAGGAAGGGAGTCCCGTCGCCGCCCGGCCAGAGGTCCACGGTCAGGGCCACGCCGGCCGCCACGTCGACCCTCACGCCGCCACCGCCCGCAGCCGGTCCAGGAGGCCGAGCAGCTCGACCGACGCCGACGGCGCCCGCAGGGATTCGGCCCGGCCCCGCACGACGTCGTCGAAGTGCTCGACCATCAGGCGGTAGGGATCGTCGTCGTCGCCCGCCAGCTGCACCGAGGCGCCGCCGGCGTCGAGCACGCGCACCCGCTGG
>JALYYN010000594.1 GCA_030946525.1 Actinomycetota bacterium
GTTCAAGACTCATGGGGCCAATATGGCGGCCAGGCTGACCTGCCGTTCGAGGGCATCCCTCCGGTGACGAGTGCCTCGGTGTTATGGGATGCACGCCGGGCCCACGCCGACCGTCCGGCATCGGCACCTTCCGGAAGGACGGCGCAAGAGAGCGCGGCCGAGCGCCCTGAGCGTTACCGAGTGCCTCGTCCGCACGCCGGTTACTATGCGTTTGCGTGACAACCAGCATTCACTGCGGCCGTTCGGGTTGAACCCGGGCATCACGCAGTTGGAGACGAAGTGCCACGAAGTCTTCGTCGGAGCCATTCGGTGGCCCAGCGTCTCCCACCTGCTCTACCTGCCAATCCATTCCCATTGGGGTGAGATCGATCCTAAGTGTATGACCCGGCCCAACGTGTAGCGCGTACGGCAAAAGGACCTTCCGTACGAAAGGGTCCGCCTCGCTTTCTTCCCGTACGAAGGTCTCACCGGGAGTGTCGTCTATGTACCACGGCTTTGGGTAGAACGCGCCAAACTGAGAGTCAATGATATTGGCCAGAACGCCAAGGGAGTCCAGAGCGAGAGACCGCGCGAGGTGCGCTGTCTCGGGCCGGAAGTGAATCGACCGATTACGCTGATCCTTCAACTTACGGAACGACGTCACCACGCTTGGTAATAAGACATCCCAAGCGGCAAGGACATCAATCATCGTGTCCCAGTTGTTGAACGACTCCTGACGAGACACCCGCTTATACTCTGTGGTGGCTTTGAAATCGTCCCGAAGGTCAAGCACCAAGTGGTTGAGGATACGCTCTCCGAGCGTGCAAGCACCTGTAAGTGCAGGAAAGTAGCACCCAGCCACGAAGGCTTGACGGGCTTGGCGAAATAACATGTTATGGTAGAATATTAAGGACAGGGGCTCGACTCCAATAGCAATGAAGTCGGCCAACTTCCGTTCAAGGTCTCGGTCACCGTACTCATGTCTTACCGACTCACGAAGATTCGCTTCCTCCTGGCGTCGGGCATTGGCATCCAGGCCCAAAGTCTCTGCATTGAGAAGTAGGCTCGCGCGAGCATCGAAGCTCCCAGGGATGATTCTGTATCGGCGCATAATAGGTTGTGAGACTCGCGTTCGAGTCTAATACGGATCGAGCATTCTAAGTGATGCGCACGGGATCATCGGCGGGTCAAGTTGTCCGAACCGGCGGCATTGCTCTGCGAGCGGCGTGCCAACAGGTCCCGCCCGGGACCGGCACCACTGCGACGCCTGGTAACCCGCACAGGCCATCCCTACTTTCAAGCGTCCAGGTCGGGCCGGACGAACCGGATCATCCGCGTGCAGCGGCCGGCACAGCGCGCCGGAGGAGGCACTTCACCCTCACGGGAGTAGCCCGCCTTTTCGGCGACCCGACGGGAGGGTACGTTTCGTACGTCGGCCAGAAGCTCGATCAGTGACAGGCCGAGGTCGGCGAGCCCCCAGGTCGTTACGAGGAGAACGGCCCGGGTAGCGACGCCACGCCCCCGCATCTGACGTTTGACCCAATAGCCGATCTCGGCTCGGTCTCCGTTCATCTCAAGCAACCCACAGGCCCCGAGGAGATCGCCTGTCGTCGCGTCGACGACGACCATCGGCGTCGATGCCCCGCTCCGCCACGCCTCGGGTGCGCCGGCGATCCATTCTGCTGCATGGTGCCATTCGTAAGGAGCGGGAAGCGCCGTGAAACGACTGATCTCAAGATCCTGACAGGCGGCGAGGATGGATGAGGCATCGCCCTCGACGGGTGGCCGGACGAGAACGACCCCATCGGTGAGTTCGGGGCCAATCACCGCCGACGACATGGGACCACCATGCCGCACCCGACAAGACGACGGCCAAGAATTCGTGACAGTCCACTGGGTGAAGCGACGTTGGCGTCAGCGGTGGGATCGGAGCTCCGTCACGACGACGCGCGTTGGATATCACTCGGCCCTGGACCTCCGCCGGCACGCACGGTAACTGGCACCACTGCGGCGCCCAGTAACGACGCGGTCGGGCTGAGCCGTCGCCATGGACGAACTCGTGCACCCCGACCGCCCGGGCCCGCCGGTTACCTCGCTCCTGATCGGAGGCTATGTGGCGTTCCCGACGCGCCCCCGGCGGGCACTGTTCGCAAGTCTCGCAGAAATGATGGCCGCGCTGCTGGACTTTCAGCGCTTGGTGCTGTGTGGGTTGTCCCCGTCCAGATGGGCCAGGACATGTTCGCGAGTCAGCGCGTGGTCGTGCGCGGCGCGGGCGTGTTCAACCACCTCGCGCAAGGGCCTCTCGGTCGTCTCCGGTGAGGACCCTGCCGCATGGCGGGCAGGTGTCGCTGTAGGTCATCGCATTCTCCGTGGTCGTTGGATGATCCTAGTAGTAAACTAACACTTACGATCATGGTCAAGGGTACTGTACGGTTGTGCCCGCAGCGTCGTATCCCGGTCCACAGCGCCCGATGTTGGCTGCACAGCTGCGCCTTGCCTCTGAGGCCAGTCACGACATGGTGTTCGGCTACCTCCGCCACCGTGGCTTTGGCGATCTGCGCCAGTCCCACTTCGATCTCTTCCGCTTCCCTGGGCCGCAGGGCATGACACCAACGCAGCTCGCCGGCCATGTCGGTCTGAGCAAGCAGGCCCTCAACCCCCTGCTCAACGAGCTCGAAGGGTTCGGCTACCTAATCCGTGTCCCTGATCCAGAGGATCGGCGAAGCCGGAGCCTGCGGCTCACCGCGAGAGGCCTTGACCTCGTGACCGCGATTCGAGACGCGCTCGACAGCCTAGAAGTGCTCACTCGCGACGCGCTCGGCGTAAAGCGCTACAACACGCTGCTCGAAGCGCTCACTGCGATACGCACGCTCACCCAGACGGCCGAACCGGGCTAGGTCCTTGCGCAACGGCCATCACGCCACGCTTCCATCCAGGCGGTGTGCCCAAGGGCTCGCCGCTCAGGACGAGCCGACCCGCACGCAGCCGGCGTGACAGGTTCTGCGGCGAGCGCTACTTCCGCCCACGCCTGTTCAGTCGGCGCGCCCAAGCGGGTAGTAGCGAAGCTCTGCAGGTCGACCCTTCTCAGCCGGAGCTTCCACAAACGGGTTCGAACCCTCAGCTCAGCTGTCGTTGGATAGCAGCGCCGTCGAGCCAGACGTTCTCCCGGCTGATCAGGCCGTCCCGGAAGTCGAAGACGTGCAGGACCCGGAACGTGATGCGCCGCCCCTTTCCCGGGAGGCCGAGCATTGAGCCGGTGACGGTGCCCGTCATCTCCTGGTCCAGGATCATGGCGTCGTTGGTGCAGTATCGATGCGTCGGCCGCTCTTCTTCGGTACGGAAGTTGGCCGTGAGATGCTCGTAAAATCCCTTCGCAGCGTCCTTCCCATGCAGCGGGCCAGTGGGCCAACCGACGACGTCGTGCTCGATGTCATCGGTGTACACGGCGATAGCGCCGCTCACGTCGCCCGCACCCTCGGCCTTCAGGTGCCGCTCTACGAGCGCGCGCATACTCGCTTCATCCATTCGTGTTCCTTCCGGTTCGCCGGGGTGTTGGCCTCGTGTCTGAGACGTTGGTATCATGTATGAGATGGCAGTCTCACGTCAAGCGGATGTCTGGAAAGATCACAAGCGGGAGACTCGGGACGCCTTGACCCGGGCGGCTGTTGCCCTCGTGCAACGGGGCGTCACACCCACGGTGGCCCAGGCAGCGGAGGAGGCGGGGATCTCCCGGGCCACCGCCTACCGGTACTTCCCGACCCAGGAGGCGCTGCTCTTCGATGTCTACGCTGGCACGTCGACGACCGAGGGGGACGAGTTGGCCTCCCAGGGAGGCACCGACGACGTTGCCACCCGCCTCGAGCGGTTGGTCGACGGCTTCAATCGAGTTGCGGTCAGAGAAGAGGCCCAGTGGCGGGTCGGTCTGCGCGTCCATCAGGACACCTGGCTCGAGGGGCGCCGCAACGGCATCGACAAGCCGGTGGTGCGCGAGGGCCGACGCATGGGGTGGCTCGACCAGGTCCTCGGGGCGGCGGCGGACCTAAGCGCCGAGCAGCGACGGCGACTCCAGTGCGCCCTGGCCCTCACCTTGGGCATCGACTCCATCACCATCATGAAGGACGTGTGCGGCCTCGATGATGAGGAAGCCCTGGCCGTACTGCGTTGGGCGTCCGCCGCTCTTCTTCGCGCCGGTCTCGACGGCGACGGGACCGGGCGACCCGCAACGACCACTTCGACTTAACCTGCTTTCGGATCCGGCTGCAGCCGCGCCCCACCGTCCTGGGCCCGGGACGTGCGCAACGCTCACCAGCGCTCGTCAGTGGTGGGGCGGGGAGAAGACCTCGAGCTGGATGTTGTCGGGATCCCGGAACACCAGCACCGAGCCGTACGCCTCGTCAGTGATCGGCGACTGGGTCAGCGGCTTGTCGGCGACGTCGGCTCGAACGACGCCCTTTGCCTCGAGATGGGCCTGCCACGCTTCGAGATCGGACCGGTGGGGAACGACGAACCCGGCGTGATCGAGCCCGGTCGCCGTCTCCCCGAACACACCGTGATCGTTGCGATCGTGATGATGGAGCACGATCATCAGCTCCCACCGTTCATCAGCTAGGACCTTGCCGACGCCACCTTCATGGGGAGCGTCCATCTGGAAGCGGACCCCGAAGATATCCTCGTACCAGGTGACGCTGGCATTCACGTCGCTGACAGTAAGGGCGAGGTGGTGCAGCCGGGGGTGAGCGAGGGCGGTCATCGAGGACTCCTTGGGTTCGGCGAGTCGGATCAGGCGGCGACAACGGCGAGCCGGTCGCGATAGGCGCCAGCGAGAGCGCGCAACGCCGTCCCGCAGTCGCCGGTGTAGGAGGAACCGTGCATCAGCGCCAGCGTCCGAGGGGCGAGGTCGGCCAGGCGCTCGATGATGGCGGGAGTCGAGGGTGCACGACAGGAGTAGCCGAAGACCGCCTCGGCCTCGGCCGCAGGCCCGACGATGTCGCCCTCGGTCAGCGCCGGCCCGTCGCCGAGGTGGGTGAACAGGTCGCCGCAGAGGAGCGTGGCGGTCGTCTCCTCGTAGAGGAGCCCCGCCTCCCAGCCGTGCGGGACATGGGGGGTGTCGAGGTAGCGGACACGCATGGAGCCCAGCTGGACGACCTCGCCGTCGGCCAGGGGTCGGGGCGGGCGGTCGGCCATGTCGTTGACCGAGACCATGCACCCGAGCCTGCCGTGGGCAACCTGCGCGTGCGGCGCGACGGCCAGCAGCTCGTTCATGGCCCCGCACTCGTCGGACTCGACGTGGCCGAATGCGATCCAGCGCAGACGTTCGACGGGGAGCACTCGCTCGATCGCTTGGCGGACCGAGGGGAACATCGAGCGGGGCCCGGTGTGGAAGAGCAGGGGCTCGTCGTCATCGAGCAGGATCTGATTGAAGGTGAAACCTCTTGGTCCGATCTCGGGGACGAAGGTGGAGAGGCGATAGATGCGCGGTGCGATCTCGTCGAGAGTGGTCGTCATTGTCGGGCTCCCTTGCGTGCGGATGTGGTCTGCTTCGGGTTTCGAACCGGTCGCGCCGACCGGCAGTGGGCGACGAACATGGCCACGGCCTCGTCGATCAACCGTGTCCATCGCTGCCCTGCCGGGTCATTGGAGATCTGCTGGTCGACGAGGCCGCTGACCAGCGCGGTGAACAGGTCGAGGTGGGCGGGGTCGGTGATGCCGACGTTCACTAATCGCTGGCGAGTGGCCTCCAAGGCCCGCACGGCATGGGCGTATGATTCCGGCGACGGTTCGAAGCCGGGGATCACCCGCTGGAACAGCAGCTGGTAGCGGGCCACGTCCGCGGTGCAGAACTCCACGAATCGCCGCACCCCGGACAAGAGAATGACCTGGGGGTCCTCGGAGTCGAAGGGTTCGCACATACAAGCGGCGAACTGTTCCGCCGCTCGGCCGAACATGGCGTCGTAGATGGCGCTCTTCGAATCGAAGTAGGCGTACACCGTCGGCGTGGTGATCCCCGCCCGACGGGCAAGGTCGCGCAGCGACAGCGCCGAGAGCCCTTCCTCCCGGACCGCGGTCCACGCCGCATCTACGATGGCGTCACGTGCCGACCGTCGTCGGGCCTCGCGCCAGTCGACAGCAGGACTCGTTGACATCGTGCAGGATACTTGCACACCGTGCAACCTTCGTCAACTGTGTCAGCGATCCTCGGCGTGATGCCGGGACCCCGGCTACATGGGACCACGGCCAAGGGCGTGCGGGCGACGGCAAGGCCCCTCCTCGCCAAGATCTGCGGCGCCGTCCATTCCTGCGCCATCCCCTATAACCGGCCATGCTGAGCCGGGGAGAATGCCCCCCGAACGCGGGGTGGGTGGGGCGGGTGGTCTCGGAACCGCCCGGGAACGGCACCAGTCGGGCGCACGCTAACGTGCGGCCTCCAACGGCGGGTGCGACCCCGGCGGGGCGTCCGCAAATGCCGGCTGGCGAGCGCCTTGAGTTTTCGCCCGGCCGGCGAAAACGATCGGAGGGAGCGTGTGCGCTCCGTCCACATGCGCCGGGAACGCACGTCACCTACACGTTCAACACACTCCCCCTTACGCTCCGGGCTTGCCTGCGGCCTCCCACGCTTGGACTACGTCCGGCTTCAAACGGCCGCGGTCGGGAACCTCGATGCCGTTCTCTCTTGCCCACGCCCTGATGACGCTGGTGGCGGCCCCTGCGCTGGCGTCCTGGCGCTTGCCTGGAGATGAGCTGCTGGCCGCCCGGCGGTGGGGAGCTGCGGCCTGCGCGGTCCCATCGGGCCTCGCAGCAGCTACGAACGGTTCGAGCGCCTTCCGGAGCTTGTCGGCGTTCTTCTTGTTCAGGTCGACGACGAGGGACTTGCCCTCTCACGTAAAGTGGACAGTCTCGTCGGCCGCCGAGCCGTCCAGGTCGTCTACCAGCTCTACGGTTACTCGCTCGGCCACTCAAAGCTCCTTCAGATGGGACACCGGTCGAATGGTGGCCGGTGATACGCGCATTGTCAAAACTTCGACCTAATGGTTCGCCGAGACGATTGTGTTTAACCGTCTCCCAGAGCTAAGGCGGCCATTCTAACCGCAAGGCGTTCAACTCTGACGTCGACAGTATATATCGGCGCCAATGCCGGACGGTAGGGTGCTCAAGAGGGTCGAGTCATCGCTAATACCCGGATTCCTACAGTCGGCCCACGGCCGGCTGGCCCTGGGTTCGCCTCTACCCGACCGCTCGGCCGACCGGCGGGGCGAGGGCTACGGCGCGTTTTGCGCTCCGCTCGTCCGACCGTCGCAACACGCACACCGGCACGTTGCGCAAGGGCCAAGCCCTCCTCTGGTCGGCGGTTATGGGCGGGGTACACGCCGGAACGTCCATTCGAAGACCGCGGCGAAGGACGCATCGTGCCCTACGCCCCGTACGGCACGTGTGGGTCAGGTTGGCGGCACGTCTAGTTGCGGGGCACGACTTGAGAGGGCCTCAAGGTGTGTCGACGAGTGGTCGGCCCGGGCGTGGCCGCGTTCTACATAAGCTTGTGTATATATACGGCTAGTCATATGATCACGGAGTGCCCAATGAGCTCACCGTCCTCGATGTGATCGCCGAGCCGACTCGTCGCCGGATCCTCGACGCCGTGCGAGGCGGCGAGCGTTCGGTGACGGAGCTCGTCGACGCCGTCGGCATGCATCAGCCCGGCGTGTCCCGGCACCTGAAGATCCTGCGCGACGCCGGCCTCGTGGAGGTCCGCCGCGACGCCCAGCGCCGGTTCTACCGCCTGCGCGCCGAGCCCCTTCGGGAGCTCGACGAATGGCTCGAGCCCTACCGTGCCGAGCTGGCCGGCCGCCTCGATTCCCTCGAGCGCCACCTCGGGCGCACCGCCCGTCCGATCCCCCCGAAGGAGCGATCCCAGTGACCGACGACCTCACCACCCACTACGACGGTGTGCTCGAACGCACCGCCGACGGCGGCGTCATCCGCTTCGAGCGACACCTCCCCTACGACGTCCGTGACGTGTGGGCCGCCATCACCAACCCTGAGCGGCTGGCCGACTGGTGGCTCCCCTTCGAAGCCGACATCACCGTGGATCTCCGCGAGGGCGGCAAGATGGTCTTTGCCGGGTCGCCCGGCGGCGAAGCGCTGCGGATGACCTGCACCATCCTGCGCGTCGAGCCGCCGCTGCTCTTCGAGCACACGCACCCCGCGCCCGGGTCGACCATGCGCTGGGAGCTCGAGGCCGTCGACACCGGTTGCATCCTCCGGTTGAACCACATCATCCCCAACGTTCAGGAGGCGATCGACAACTGCTACCTGGTCGGGCTCCAGGCATCCCTCGCCCGACTCGAGCCCAGCCTCGCCGGGCGCCCCCAGGCGTGGGACTGGGATGCCTTCGCCGTCGCCCAGGCCCACTACGCCGGCGTCGGGCTCGCCGCCCCCGCGGATGCGTCGTGAGCGCCCCAACCGAGCAGCTCCTGCGGGTGCAGAACTTCATGCTCTCGACCGACGGGTACGGCACCGGCGAGGGCCAGAGCATCGAACGGCCCTTCGGCCACGCCGACCCGGCAGCGCTGGCCTCGTGGGCGGGCGCGACGGCGAGCTGGCCCAACCGCACCGACCCGGGCGGCACCCGCGGCCTCGACGACTACTTCACCCGCGACTTCACCAACAACATCGGCGTCGAGATCATGGGGCGCGGCAAATTCGGACCGCAGAAGGGGCCATGGAAGGACCACGACTGGAAGGGCTGGTGGGGCGACGTGCCGCCGTTCCACACGCCAGTCTTCGTGCTGACCCACCACGTCCGCCCCACCTTCTCGCTGTCTGACACGACCTTCCACTTCATCGACGCCGAGCCGCCCGAAGTCCTCCGCCAGGCGAAGGCCGCCGCCGCCCGGAAGGACGTGCGCCTCGGCGGAGGCGTGTCCACCGTACGTGCGTTCCTGGAGGCGGACCTCGTCGACACCATGCACGTCGCCGTGGCGCCCGTCGAGGTCGGCCGCGGCACCAAGCTCTGGGACTCGCCCGACGAGCTGCTCGACCGCTTCCACCTCGAGCGGATCCCAAGCCCGAGCGGCATCACCCACCACATCTTCTGGCGTCGCTAACGCCAGAAACCATGTGGACCGGCGGCATCCCTCCGCCTTTCACCGGGGCCGCTTGAGGTGCCCCGAAACCACGCCGGCCGTGGGTCGGTCGAGCGCGGTCCGGCCACACGTCCCGCTGGCCAGCACCCAGAGCGGTAGGCGCCCACAACGCCGCTGGCGCCGCGGCTGAAAACCCACGCGCAACTGCCGGTGGCCGAGCGATTCTCAAGTGCGAATTCGAGCGGAAACCGCGCGTCGTGGTATTTGGCACTGCTCGGCGTTGCCGGGTCTCACCGCACCCTGGCGAATCTCCAGGAATCGACGACGTCGCTGACCTGGTCGGCGACCTGGCGGCGGGCGTCGGCCCGGGAGACGCCTGACATGAGCAGCCGGTCATAGGGAGTGTCAACGTGGCGAACGGAGGCGGCCACGGCGAGGGTGACGGCGTCGGGGTCGAGGGCGCGCCCGGCGGCGCTGCGCCCGACGCGACCGCTGTGGCGGGCTCCGGCGTGGCGGGCGATGGATTCGGCCCGCTCGGGCGGGCATCCGGGGAACACTCGACGATCGCGTCGGCGAAGGCGGCCTGGAACCCGGCGTCGTGCTCGGAGCTGCGCGCCTCCTCCCGCAGGCGGCGGCGCTGGCGGGCGTCCTCGTCGGCCAGGCACGCCTGCTCGGCCTGCACGAGCGCCTCCTCTTCGACCAGGGTGCCCTGGCGCTGGTAGCGGCGTCGTGACCGGCTGAAACGGATCACGACGGCTGACAGCCCGCTCGCCTTCGTGGCCCGTCGGGTCAGGGCCGCGTCTCCGGCAGCCAGGAACACCAGGTGATCCAGGTCGGCACAGCCCAGACAAAGTGGGCCCGGTCCTTCCATCATCAGCAGGTCCCCGGTCTGGCCGCATCCGTGCAGCTCCAGTCGCCCAGGGCGGAGACCACGACCAGGTCGGGAGCGGCGCTCTGGCGCTCGGTGAGCCGGCGCTGCTTGGCCTCGGACAGCTCGGGGGAGATCCAATGGGTCCGGTAGGCGGCTTCGACGGACGCGTCCCCACTGCGGCTGAACCGCAGCGGCCGCCGGTCCCGGGTCCGGGCCACGTACGCCGTCTCGCTCGGGCGCAGGCCCCGCTCGGCGGCCCACCGCCTCAGGACGGCCATGGCCGCCGAGAGCTTGTGCAGGTTGGCCTGGGCCAGGCGCTCCAGGTCGTCGGCCCGCCCCTGACGCCACACGTCGACGGCCTGGGGCCTCAGCCAGCCCAAGCCGACGAGCACGTCGATGGGGCTGACAACGCTGCGCTCGGCCAAGGCCGCCTCGGCGACCCCGACCACCCGTTCCTCCAGGCTCGCTCGGCGCTCAGCCATCGGCCGGTCCAGCCCCGGGACTGCGCAGCTCAATGATCTCGGCGTCGGAACGCAGATCGCGGACGCGGTCTTCGATGACCAGCCGGAAGCCCCAGCCGTCATAGGGCTCCAGGGCCCGGGCCATGTCTTCCCAGCTGATGGTGCGGCCGTCGACGACCACGTTGTAGGGCTCCTCGTTGCCCCTGCCGGTGCTCCACGCGAACCGTCCGGCTACCTCGCCGTCGTCACCGACCGTCCACGGGTGGCGCTCGGCGGTTCGCTCCAGGTACTGCCGGGCGATCTCGGTCTCGGCCATGGCCCGCACCTCGGCGACCAGCGTGTCGAGCTCGGCATCGTTGTCGCCGAGCACGGCGAACCGGTAGCCGCCGCCGACGGGGACACCGGTCTCGTCAAGTTGGACTTCGATACCCACACCCGCTCGCCAGACCCGATAGCGAAGGAGATGCCGACGGCCGTCCGGACCGGAGATAGCGATGGGCGGGGGCGGGTCCGGAAGACGGAGCAGGCCGGTGTGAGCGGAGATGCGCCGGTCGAAGCAGCGGTCGCACACCTCCACGCCGCCGAGTACGGCGTTGGTGTCCGGCTCGCCGCAGTCCTCGCAGGCCACGCCGACACAGTACGGCCGGCCCCAGGCGGGATGGAGCAATCCGAGCGGCCATGTTCCGCCCGCCCAAGGAGATCGCCTGGGGGCCATCCCATGCCGCCGCCGACGGTCAGAATGGGCCCTTGCACAGCGCCGGGCCGAGGAGCGCGCTGGACCTCCACCAACAAGGAGGTTCCCCATGCAGCTCGCGGTGTGGTGGCGCCGGAGTTGTTCACGAAGGTGACCCTGTCGCCTGGTTTGACCTTGGTCGGCGACGGGGGGAAGGCCAGGATGTCGGTGTGGGGCGTCGATGTCCCCGTCTGGATGGTCCAGGTGGTGGTGCCGTCGGGGGTGGTGGAACTCGCAGGTTGGGTTGCCGCCAGCTGGTGGGCGGCGGCTTCGCCGGCCGCGCGACATCGCACAACAGGGGGTAACCGGGAGTAGACAAAGTCCCAGGTCACAGGCGGTTTTCGGACGTTCCAGCAAGTTCAGCGCAGGGGTTCGATCATGCTTTGCAAGCACGGGCGCGTGCGGGCGCGGCGTCGAGCATGGGTTATAGCTTGATAACTGACCAGCGTCGTATTATCTGGTCATGGCGTCGATACGGAAAACGGACTCCTCAACTTGGCAGGTGCGCTACCGGGACCCTAACGGGCGCCAGCACGCCCGGAACTTCGATCGCAAGACTGATGCGAGCCGCTTTGCCAACACCGTCGAGACCGACAAGGCTCGGGGCGACTGGCTGGACCCACGGCTCGCCAAGGTCACCTTCGAGGAGTGGGCCGAGGAGTGGCTGACCCAACTGGGTCATCTGAAGCCCAAGACCCGCCGGAGCTACGAGACCTCGCTACGGTGCCACGTCCTGCCGTTGCTGGGCGATGCCAAGGTGGGCACGCTCGACCGAAGCGCGATCCGACGATTCACAAGCCAGCTGACCGAGGGTGGCAGTGGCCCGGCAGTGGTCCAGGTAGCCGTCCAGGTGACCCGCCATGTGCTCAGTGTCGCCGTCGAGGGCGGGGCCCTCCGGGCGAACCCAGCGCTTGCCCTGCGCCTTGCGAAGTCCGTGGCCGGCGAGAAGCTCTTCCTGCTTCCGGAGCAGGTCTCGGCCCTGGCCGATGCCATCCAGCCCGAGATGTACGCCACGCTGATCCGGTTCGCCGCCTACACGGGGCTACGCGCCGGCGAGATCGGTGCCCTTCGGCTCGGTCGGCTCGATCTGCTCCGGGGCAGGGTCGAGGTCGCCGAGTCCCTGGCCGACCTGGGAGGGCACCTGGAGTTCGGCGCTACCAAGAACTACGCGCGCCGCCACGTGCCGCTCCCGCCGTTCCTGAGGGACGAGCTCGGTGAGTACCTTGCGCTCAGGCGCCGGAACACCGATGACTTGGTGTTCTCCGCTCCCCGGGGCGGCCCACTGCGGCACGGCCTGTTCTACAGGAGGGCCTTCAAGCCCGCGGTATTGGCTGCCGGCCTGCCCGAGGGCCTGCGTTTTCACGACCTCAGGCATACCTACGCCGCCTTCTGCATCGCCTCGACGGCCGACCCGTACGCGGTCATGCGCCGCATGGGTCACTCGTCGATCACGGTGACGTACAACACCTACGGCCACCTGTTCCCGGAGCGGGATGCCGAGATCACCGACCGCCTCGAGGACCTGTTCCGTCGGGCTGGTGTGGACTCTTCGTGGACTCGGCCCGGCGCTCCAGCCAGTGTCTCCAACCTAAAATAGCCGCTGACCTGCACCTTCCCTTGAGCCCGAGGTCGGATTCGAACCGACGACCTGCTCATTACGAGTGAGCTGCTCTGCCAGACTGAGCTACCCGGGCGTGGAGGGATCGAGTATCGCACGCGGGTCGCCGTGCACCGACAGGCGG
>JALYYN010000027.1 GCA_030946525.1 Actinomycetota bacterium
GTGGGCCGGGCACATCCGCCGACGGTGCTGCCCGGGACGTAGGCAAGACGTCCCGAGCGGCGATGAGTCCGGGCCCGGCGCGGCGTCTCACTGGTATGGAAACCGACCGCATCACCGCGTCCACGACGATCGAGGCCGCCCCGGGGGCGGTGTTCGCGGTGCTGGCCGACCCGTCCGCGCACGCCGACATCGATGGCACCGGC
Organism: Actinomycetota bacterium; assembly: GCA_030946525.1. Lineage (GTDB taxonomy): Bacteria > Actinomycetota > Acidimicrobiia > Acidimicrobiales > AC-14 > CADCTB01. The sequence continues at coordinate 204 of JALYYN010000027.1, forward strand.
TGGGTGCGCGCGTCCCTGGACGGCGATCGCATCACCGCCCCCGGCCAGGTGTTCAGGATGGCGATGCACCACGGGAACCACCCGGACAAGGACTACCGGATGGCCAATCGGGTCGAGGTGTTCGACGAGCCGTGGGCTATCGCGTGGCGGCCCGGGCAAGAGTCACCCGAGACCGGGGAGCTCAGCTTCGGGGGGTGGATCTGGCGCTACGACCTCGAGGCGACCGGCCCGTCGCGGACGGCGGTGACGCTCACCTACGACTGGTCAGCGGCCCCGCCCCAGGTGCGCGAGTACATCCCGTTCCCGCCGTTCGGCCAGGACCACCTCAAGAACTCCCTGCAGCACTTGTCCGACCTCGTCGGATAGGCGTCGCCGCCCGCACGGGCGCGACGCGGGTTCCGACGCACAGTGGTGGCTGCGGCTCGACCACCCGTCGGAACGCCTGCCACATGTTCCACGATGGCCGGGCTGATCGTGGGCGGAAAGGCTGCGTCGCTCGACCCCCCCCGATGGCGAGGCTCGGCGATAGCGTCAATCGGATGAGCGAGGAGGAATCCGGCGGCATCGTCTACGACGCGGTGGGCGGACGGCCGTTTTTCGTCGACCTGGTCGACGGGTTCTACGCCGGGGTCGGTATCGACCGGCTTCTGCGCGCCCTGTACCCGGATGACCTCACCGACTCCAGGCGCCACCTCACGGGGTTCCTCATCCAGTACTGGGGCGGCCCCTCCACCTACAGCGCCGAGCGGGGCCACCCGCGCCTGCGGATGCGCCACGCTCCGTTCTCGATAGGTGAGGCGGAGCGCGACGCATGGCTGCACCACATGCTCGGGTCCCTGGATGCGGTGGCCGCCGCCCATGGCTCGCCCGTGGCGGCGGTGGTCCGCATCCGGGCTTATTTCATCGACGTGGCCGACTTCCTGGTCAACGCCCGCTGACGTCGAGGCCGGCGACGGCCCCGCAAATACCCGAAACGGGGCGCCCGGCTGTCTCAGTGCCACCCAGTAGCCATTTCTACCGGAGCGGCTGCGTCTCTGTTCCGGCGACGCTCGTGGCGGTGTCAGACCTGGCGGCCGCCCGTGGTGGTGCACGGAGGGTTGAACGTCCGGTACGTGTTGGCGAACCAGGTGTTGGAGTCGCAGTTGACGTTGCGGTCGTAGAGGTCATAGGCCGGCCCGAAGTTCGCGCTCGGGATCGTCGGCCGGACGGCGTTGCCGACGGCCGTGTTGAACCGGATCACCAGGCCCGTCGCCCCCGGGAGGTTGCCGGACGGGTTGCGGACCAGGATGCCGTTGTCACCGTTGCCCCGGATCAGGTTGTTCTCGATGATCGTGCGGTCCGACTGGCGACCGACCATGATGCCGTCGCCGTTACGGGCGGCTGTGCGAAACAGACCGTTGTTGGTCACCTGATTGTTCCGGATGACGGTGTCGGCGGCCCCGACGAACAGGGCGATGCCGTCGAGCCCACTGCCGCTGACCACGTTGTTGGTGATGGTGTTGCCGGGAGTGCTGGTCTCGAGACGGATGCCGTCGTTGTCGGTGGACGACGTGACGCCGTTGCGGCCGATCACGTTGCCGACCACCTGGTTGGAGTCGATCAGGTTGGCGGTGGAGGTGCCGGAGCTGGTCCGGGGATGGTCCGAGTCGACCAGCGAGTACAGCCCGATGCCCGAGAAGGGTCCGTTGTTGGTTGTCTGGTTGCCGATGATCCGGTTGTTGGATGATGACTCGACGGCGATCCCGTCACCGAACCTCGACTGGGTGTTCCCGACCGTCCCGCCGATGTTGCGGCTCGCCGTGATACCCGTGACCGTATTGGCCGAGCCGCCGTCGATCACGACCCCGGCGTCGAAGTCCGTTACCGTGCCGTTCTTGACCGTGACCCCGGTGCGGCCGAGCATGTAGACGCCGGCGCCGTCGAGGAGCTGCGGCGTGCCGAAGATGCGGTGGCCGCCCAGATCGAGCGTGATGTTGCTGGCGCCGATGACCAGCCCGTTGTTGGTGCACGGCCCCAGGTCGGCCGCCAGCGTGGTGTTGCTCGTGATGGTCTGCCCGCATACGGGGTTCACATCGGCGCTCGCAGCCGAGATGGTGGGGGTGGTTGCGAGCGCGGCAAGGCCGGCCAACATGGCGATTTTGCGTCCCAGTCTGTTCATTGGGGCGGGACTGTAGCGCCGTGTCCGGGTCCGAGGCGATACTAACTGTTCAACCTCTATAGATGGCGTACATTTACCGGAAGCAGCGGGCGACGTCTGCCGGAACGATAGAGTTCTTGCGCCGCAGCGCGAATCGGCCTACCGTCCCAATCCCGTACGTCACTATTGGTGATGGCTGCGGCCGCGGGCTGAGGCTGCGCGGTGCTGAGCGGTGATCAGGATGTCATTCGACGAAGGGTAGAGCGGCCATGAAGCTCCGAACAGGTGTGCGTGGGAGACCGGCCCGGGTCAGCGTGGTCATCGTCGCCCTCCTGTCGGCGGTGGCCACGTGGGCGGCCACGAGCGGCGCGTCCCTGGCGGCCACCGCGGTGTGCGCGCCGATCCTGGTGTCCAACACCAACTCCTCGACCGTCACCGAGTTCGCAGCCGGAGCCAATGGCAACGTCGCACCGCTCAACACGGTGGGAGGACCGACGAACTCCCAGCTCGTCGGCGCGTCGGGCCTCGCGACGGACGCCGCCGGGTACCTCTACGTCGCCTCCCCGCAGACCAACTCGCTGAACGTCTACGCTCCCGGGGCGAGCGGGGACGCCGCTCCCTACGCCACCCTCTCCGGGGCGAACCCAGGCCTGAACGGTCCGGAGGGCGTCGTCGTGCAGGGCAACAAGCTGTACGTCGCCAACTCCCCGGGGTCCGGCACCTACTCCGTCGCCGTCTTCGCCCTCCCCCTTGCCGCCGGCGCCAACAATGTGGCCCCGATCGCGGTCTTGGCCGGGCAGGCAACCGCACTGAGCCGCCCGTACGGTCTCGCCGTCGACGCCAGCGGGGACATCTTCGTGTCGAACGACGACAACACGGTCACCGAGTACGCACCGCTGACCCCTTCCTCCTACGCCACTCCGGACAACGCCGCCCCCATCCTCACCATCTCGGCCGGACTGGTGAACCCCGAGGGCGTCGCCGTCAGCGGCTCCACGCTCTACGTCGCCAATGACGACAACTCCATCCGCGAGTTCTCCCTCCCCAGCGGCGCCCCCCTCCGGACCATCAGTGGACCCAGCACCGGCCTCGCCGCCCCACTCGGCGGAGTGACCCTCGACTCGGCGGGCAACCTGTACGTCGTGAGCACCGGGGGCACCAACAAGGTCCTCGAGTTCGCCCCCGGAGTCAGCGGCGATGTCGCACCGATCGCGGTGATCTCCGGGGCAGCCACCACCTTGAGCGGCCCCGAGTTCGTCTTCGTCGCATCCTGCAACTCGGTCACGTCGACGACCAGCACGACCTCGCCGGCGACGACGACCACGGTGGCGCCCACCACTACAACCACCCGGCCGTCGACGACGACCACCACGGTGCCGTCGACAACGACCACGGTGGCGCCGACGACCACGACCACCCGGCCGTCGACCACGACCACCACGGTGCCGGCCACGACCACCACGGTCCCGGCCACGACCACGACCACCCGGCCCTCCACGACCACCACCACGGTGCCGTCGACGACCACCACGGTGGCGCCCACGACGACCACCACTCGGCCGTCGACCACGACCACAACCTTCCCGGCGACGACCACCACCACGGCGTCGTCCCGGTGCGCCCAGCTCCGTCAGACCAGGGTCAACGTCAACAGCCAGATCGACGCCCTGGAGGCGTCCGTCCGGCAGAACTTCACTGGTAGCCAGCGTGACGCCCTCCTCGCCCAGCTCGAATCGGCCCGAGCCCAGTCGAACTCTCAGATCGACAGCCAGCTGGCGCAGCAGGGGTGCCTGTAGGTCCGGATCGACGAGGCGGCGCCCGCGGGAAGGCTGCGGGTGCCGCGCTTCTGACCCGGTGAGGGACGCGCCGGCCGGATCGGAGGCGGTCGACTACCGCTTCCGCGGCAGAGAGCGGGCGTAGGTCGTACCCAACCGCACCCATCGAGCGAGCTGGCGCTCGGTGCGAACGTCCTCGGCCTCGACGCGGAGCCACCCCTGCATCGGTCGTCCACGCATCTCGACGAGGTGAGCCGCGTCGGCGGCCACCAGGCCGTCCGAGATTGCCGGGTCCACACGCACCATGAGGCCGCCCTGGCCGCTCGCCGCCGCGGCCATGTGGCCGTGGACGAGAAACGCCAGGCCGCCGAACATCTTCATCTCGCTGACGTCGTCGTCCGCCGTCAACAGCTCGCGTATCCGTGCCGCGAGAGCCTCGTCGTAGGCCACGCGCCCACCGTAGTCAGCGCCGCCCGACCAGCGGGCGCCGCACCCCTCCCATCCGGGCACCTGCGAGGCTGCCTCCGCCACTCGTCCGATGCACGCGTCGCGCTGCAGCGCGCGGCCACGACGACGGTGAGCACCGGACCGGGCGTGACGTGCCGCGCCGAAGCGTCACGGCTGCTACACCTGTGGACGATGGTGATTCTGCTGGTGCTCATCCTGTTGGCCGTGGTGTTCCTGATCGTCGGACTCGTCATCACCGCGATCAAGTGGCTGGCGATCCTCGCCCTGATCTTCGTGATCCTGGCGCTCGTTCAGGGAAATCGGGCCCGGAGACGCGGCTGACCGCAGAGGCCGGCCGTCACACCTGTGACGGGGCTGTGCCGCCGGCCATGGAGCGTCAGGCCACCGCGGGAGTCGGATTCACCGGCGGCGTCGCCACGGCCGGCAGTCGGGTCGGCAGGACCAGGAAGGCGAAGATCGCGCCCGCCACGACCACCCCGCTGCAGACGAGGGAGCCCCGGCTGAACCCGTCCACGAACGACGAGCGGGCGGCATCGACGATGGCCTGTCGTACCTGCGGTGGCGCCTGGCCGGCCACGCCCAGGGCCGCCGCCGTCGACTCGCGGGCGGCGGCCAGCGCCGGCGCCGGCAGACCGATGCCGGCCAGCCGCCCGATCAGGTGGGGGCCGTAGACCGAGGAGAACACCGCCCCGACCACGGCCACGCCGAAGGCGCCGCCCAGCTCCCGGGTGACGTCGTTCACCGCCGATCCGACCCCGGCCTTGGCCGGCGGCAGTACGGCGAGGATGGCATCGGTGGACGGGGCGGCCACCATGCCCAGCCCGACCGCGATCAGCAGCATCGAAACGAGCACGGGTCCGAAGAAGGGCGTATCGACGCCGAGCGAGGCGGAGACGAGGAAGCCGCCGCCCATGAGGACGAGGCCGAGCGGGACGATGATCTTGGTCCCGACGCGAGCGGCCAGGGCGGGCGCGGCGGGCGCCACCATGCCCGTCCCGATGGCGAAGGGCAGGGTGTGGACCCCGGCGGAGAGGGTGTCGTAGCCCCGGACCAGCTGGAAGTACTGGGTGATCAGGAAGATGTAGCCGAACAGGGCGAAGAACGACACGGTGATGGAGAAGCTGGCGGCGCTGAAGCGGATGTTGCGGAACAGGTCGACGTCGAGCATGGGCTGTGAGGTCCGCCGTTCCCAGAGGGCGAAGAGGGCCAGGACCGCCGCCCCGCCGACGTAGCCGACCACGGTGGCCGGGTTGGTCCATCCCCGGCCCGGCGCCTCGATCGTCGTGTAGACCACGGCGACGATCCCGACGATCGACAGCACGAAGCCGAGCAGGTCGAGCCTCGGCGCCGCAGGATCCTTCGTCTTGGGGATGAGCCACGCGCCGAGGGCCATGGCGACGGCCGCCACCGGCAGGTTGACGAAGAAGATCGACCCCCACCAGAAGTGCTGGAGCAGCGCCCCACCGCTGAGCGGGCCCAGCGCGACAGCCAGGCCCACCACGCCGGTCCACACCCCGATCGCCGCCGCCCGCTCCTTGGCGTCGGTGAAGGTGTTGGTGAGGATGGCCAGGGTGGCCGGGAAGATGAAGGCGGCGGCCAGCCCCATGAGGGCGCGGGCGGCGATGAGGACGTGGGTCGAGCCCGAGAGGGCGGCGAACAGGGAGAACCCGGCGAACGCGCCCACGCCGAACTGCAGGGCGCCCTTGCGGCCGTAGCGGTCGCCCAGGCTGCCGCCCACCAGGAGAAGGCCGGCGAACACCAGGGAGTAGGCGTCGACGATCCACTGGAGCTGACTGGTGGACGCCTTCAGCTCCTCGCTCATGCGGGGCAGGGCCACGTTCACGATGGTGTTGTCGACCACGGCCAGGAACACGCTCAGGGAAAGCACCCCGAGGATCGCCCAGCGACGGCGGTAGACGGTGTCGGCTGAGTGGCGGTCGGAGACGGGAGCGGTCACCGGCGATCCCTTCACTGTGGTCGGTGAGACGCCCACCGTAGAGCCCCGGTGCTAGGTACTCGGCGCCTCCGGGTGAAGCGCCTGGAAAACCCGCTCGGTGTAGTCCTCCAGGCGGACCGCGCACTCGGCCAGCCGGTCATTGGCCGCGGCAGCCGCCGCGGCGCCGAAGACGTCGCGGACGGTCAGCTCCCGGTGCCACCGGCGCAGCCGCTCCATGCTCTGCTCCTCCTCGTCCAGCTCCGCCAGGGTGTACTTCTCGATGGCGATCTCGTGGTCGAGCTCGGCCTGGTACTTGGCACAGTCGGAGACGAACTCGGTCCATTCCGCCTCGCGGGCCTCGGTGTAGGCGGCCTGCAGGCGGGCGGCGCCGTCGGGGTCCCGCGCCCGGGCGTCGAGGGCGACGACCTCGCCGTCGCCCCGGCGGACGAGATCGAGGACCCGGTCCACCGTCTCGGCGAAGACGGGCTGGGCCGGGAGGGCCCAGCTCCCGGGGGCGAGCTGCACGGCGCCGGCCCGCCGGAGCTCCCGCCACACCGCCACCCGGTGTCGGGACGGCTCGGCCGGCAGCCGGAGCACCATCACGATCCAGTCCACGAGCGTAGGTTACTCTTCTGAGGTAGCGGCTGTTACAAGGATGTGAACGGACACGGCTCGATGACCCGGAACCCTCCGGCCCTGCCGGGGCGACGCCAGGGAGGAACGCCATGAGCAGCGTGGATGCCCGCCTGTACCGGGCGGTCAACCGGTTCGCCGACCACACGTCCTGGGCCCACGGGCCGTTCGTCGCCTACGCCACCTTCGGCATCACCATCTTCGCCGCCCTTCTCCTGGTGGGGTGGTGGGGGGCGCGGGCGCGGCACGACCTCGACACCATGGCCCGCCTGCTGTGGGCGGGCATCGGGAGCCTGCTCGCCGTGGGGCTGAACCAGCCCATCGGGAGCCTGGTCGGGCGGGCCCGGCCCTATGCGGCCATGCCCACCATGCACGTGCTCATCGCCAGGAGCAGCGACTTCACCTTTCCGAGCGACCATTCCGTCGCCGCCGGCGCCGTCGCCGCCGGCCTGTGCCTGGCCGTTCGCCGGCTGGGATGGGTGGCCGCCGGACTGGCGCTGCTGATGGCGGTGGCGAGGGTGTACGTCGGCGCCCACTACCCGGCCGACGTGGTGGCCGGGCTCCTCCTCGGCGCCGCGGTGGTCGCCGCCGGTGCTCCCCTCGCCGTGCCCGCCCTGCGTGCCGTCGTGGGGATGGTGGACCGGTCGCCGCTCCGACCGGTGATTGCGGCCGGCGCCGAACCGGCGCCGGCGCTCGCCGACTGAGGCGGCGCGGCTGTCGCGGCGTAGCCTGCATGCGGTCGGCGGTGGAGGTGGCTGAGGTGGCTTTCCGGAACATGGTGCTCGGGGCGGTGCTCCTGCTCTGGGCCGGGGCCTGTGGCAGCAGCGGCGGCAACGCCGAGGTCGGGTCGTCCGGGGCGACGTCGAGCACGGAGCCGACCACCACCGAACTGCCGTCCACCACGGCGGTGGCTTCCACCACGACGCCGCCCACAGCCGCGCCACCGACCACGGCGAGGGCGGTCCCCGTTCCCGGCGGCGTCACCACGACCTTGAAGCCGGTGTCGTCGCCCTTCGCCACGTCGACCACCCGGGCCGGCGGCGTGGTCCGGTGCTCGCCCGCCGTGCTGGCGGTGGAGGTGTCCACGGACAAGGCAGCGTACCGTCCCGGCGAGCGGGTCCAGGCCCAGGCCGTCCTCCGGAACCGCTCGGGGGCGCCCTGCCTCTACAACAGCTACGTCGGGTCCCAGCACTTCGAGGGACCCGGCGGCCAGCCGGTGTCGCTCACTGCGACGTTCGTCGCCGATGCCTTCGCCGACACTCCCCTCGCCGCCGGCGCCGCCTTCACCCAGTCGCCGACGTGGGACCAGCAGGCATGCGCCACCGCCGGGTCGTGCGCCGCCGCGCCGCCCGGGACCTACACCGTCAAGGTGAGCTGGTCGTTCGACGGGGCGCCGGCCGAAGGCTCGGCGACGTTCAGGCTGGTCGGCAACTGAGCGGCGCCCGCTACGGGTCGACGCGGCCCTCGAACAGGGCGAAGGCGGCGCCCTGGGGATCCATGGCCACCGCGATGCGACCCGATCCGACGGAGATCGCCGGGACCAGGACCCGGCCCCCCAGCTCGCCGGTCCGGGACGCCGACCCGTCGAGGTCGGTCACGGTGAAGTACACCAGCCAGTGGGAAGGCGCCCCGGCCGGACCCGGCATCGGCATCATGCCGCCGTTCAGCCGGTCACCGTTGAAGATGCCCCAATAGGGCTGGTCGTCGGTGCCGACCGATTCCGTCCGCCATCCGAACACCTCGGTATAGAACCGGCCCGCGGCGGCGGGATCGGTGGTGTTCAGTTGGTTCAGGCACAGGCAGCCGGGGTCGTTGACCAGCGACGCCCCGATGTGGGCGCCGGCCTGCCACACCGCGAACACGGCGCCGGTCGGATCCCGGAGCACGGCCATGCGGCCCGAGTCCATGACGTCGAACGGCGCGACGACGACCGTCGCCCCCGCCTGTCGCGCCCGCCCCGCCGCGGCGTCGGCGTCGGTGACGGCCACGTAGGAAAGCCAGGCCGGCGGTCCCTGCTCGGGCCCCCGCCCGGACAGGGCACAGACGTCCGAACCACCGAGCCGCAGCATCGTGTAGGTGCCCGCCCCCTCCACGGGGACGTCGACGGCCTCCCAGCCGAACAGGGTGCCGTAGAACGCCTTGGCGCCCGCGGCGTCGACCGTGGACAGGTCGGTCCAGCAGAAGGTGCCCGGCTCGTACGCGGTCCGCTCGCCCATGTCACAGGCAGCGTAGCGACCCGGCCGGCGGAGGCCGACGGCCAGTTCACAGAGCGTTCACATAGCCGACTCGACTCGGCAACGCTCATGAGGCTCACTAGTGGTGTCCGCATGCCGGGCGCCGTCTCCCACGACGGGCCCGACGACCTCGAGGAGCAACCGTGGCCTACAAAGCTGAGTACATCTGGATCGACGGCACCCAGCCGACGGCCAAGCTGCGATCGAAGACCAAGATCGTGGCGGACGGCGCCGAGCTGTCCATCTGGGGATTCGACGGATCGTCGACCAACCAGGCGCCGGGCAGCGCATCGGATTGCGTGCTGAAGCCGGTGTTCAGCTGCCCCGACCCCGTGCGGGGCGGCAACGACATCCTCGTGCTCTGCGAGGTGCTGCTCACCGACATGACGCCGCACCCGACCAACACCCGCGCCCCCCTGCGTGCCGTCGCCGAGAAGTACGCGGCCCAGGAGCCGTGGTTCGGCATCGAGCAGGAGTACACCTTCTTCGCGGGCAGCCGGCCCCTCGGCTTCCCCGAGTGGGGCTTCCCCGCCCCCCAGGGCGGCTATTACTGCGGCGTCGGCGCGGATGAGATCTTCGGCCGGCCCGCGGTAGAGAAGCACATGCAGGCCTGCCTCGACGCCGGGCTGCTCTTCTCCGGCATCAACGCCGAGGTCATGCCCGGGCAGTGGGAGTTCCAGATCGGCCCCGGCAGCCCCCTCGACGTCTCCGACCACCTGTGGATCGCCCGCTGGCTGCTCTACCGCACCGCCGAGGACTTCAACATCTCGGCCACGCTCGACCCCAAGCCCGTGCACGGCGACTGGAACGGCGCCGGCGCCCACACGAACTTCTCCACCAAGGCCATGCGCACCAGCTACGACCCGATCATCGCCGCCTGCGAGGCGCTGGGCGAGAAGTACATGGACCATGTCAGCCAGTACGGCTTCGGCATCGAGGCCCGCCTGACCGGCCTGCACGAGACCGCCCCGTGGAACGAGTACAGCTACGGCGTGTCCAACCGCGGGGCGTCGGTACGCATCCCCTGGCAGGTCGAGGTGGACAAGAGCGGCTACATCGAGGACCGGCGGCCCAACGCCAACTGTGATCCGTACCTGGTCACCCGGGCCATCACCGAGACGGTGTGCGCGTCGCTCGAAGCCAGGTACATGGTCTGACCCGACCGCAGGCAACATGCAGCGGCGGAATGTGACGGAGGCGCCCGGCGGGGCGCCTCCGTCCTGCTGTCGGAGCCCTGGCCGGTCGGGGCCGCTATCCGGTCGCGGACGCAGTGGCCCGGGTCCGCCGGGCAGCCTTGCCCGACTTGGTCAGCGCCCCGTCGGGCGGCAGCTCGTGCTGGCGGAGGAGCCCGTCGCTGAAGACGGTGCCGGTGACCTCGTAGTACAGCCGGTACTGGACCTTCCGGGCGTCGGGTGCCAGCCACACCGACCCCGGCGATGCGCCCGTCCCCCGGTAGACGCTCCCGTCGAAGCCGTAGATGCAACCGCCGTCCTCGTCGGGTCCCACGAAGCGCAGGGGCAACGTCTCGGACCTGATGAGCTGGTCGCTCTCGTCGAAGACGTGGAGGTCCACCCAGCAGTGCCGGGTACCGCCGACGTCGACGACACGGGCATTGACCGAAAGCACCGTCTCGAGGTCGAGCCCCATCCCGTTCGCCTGCGCCCCGGTCGACGTGGCGTTCGTCTTGGCGACCGACTCGTCGAGGACGACCACCATCCTCCGGTTGGGGACGGCGCCGGTGCGGAACCCCACCGATTCCAGGGGGATCGTGGTCATCGCCTCTCCTTCCTGCGGCCTCGCGTCACGCTACGGGTCCGGTGTTGCCGGCCCGAGAACGTCATCCGACGGGAACGTGAACTGCGGCTGACATTCCGGTCACCTCTCGCAGGCCACCCCGTCGTGATCGCTGTCGAGGCCGTAAACGTCGGGCCCGACCACCCGGAAGTTCTTGACCCACGTGTACACCGGCCCGTTGCCGCCGCCGCCGGCGCAGTCGACGTCGTTCACCGGCAGGCACGCACCCCGATCTCACCCATCTATCTATCGACCTGGCGGCGATTTTCCTGTAGGGCGCTCAGGCAGGAGCGGCGACGTCCGGCTCCGCGGAGGCGTCGAGGAGCTTGCCCAGCAGGTCGCCGAGCGTGGCGATCTCCTGGGTGGTCAGGGCCGAGAAGCACGCCGGCGGCTGGTGCATGCGGTCCAGGATCCGCTCCCGGGTCCGCTCCCCCAGTGACGTCAGCACGACGACCTTGGCCCGGCGGTCCGACGGATGGGACCGGCGCTCGACGAAGCCGCGCTCTTCGAGCCCGTCGACCAGCGACGTGACGTACGAGGCGTCGCAGCGCAGTTCGCCCGACAGCTCCTTCATCGGACGGGGCTCGCCCGGCCGCATGGAGATCAGCGCCTTCATCAGCCCCGGCGTCACCCCGGCCGACTCGCACACGTCGTGCATGCGGTCGTGGCTCTGGCGGCTGAAGACGAGGTCGTAGAACGACCGCCAGGTGTCCCGCGCCACCTCCTGCTCCTCGGCGGGCCCGGAGCGGGGGCTGCGGACGGCCACATGGCCCATCGTAGCGCATCCGTTGGGTTCCATGAATTATTTCGTTGACTCAATATAACTCTTGACCTGGGTCAACGAATGGCGCGACCATGCCGGGGTGAACCATTCCGACAACACGCCCGACAACGCCATCCTCGTCGAAGACCTGGGCAAGCGCTTCGGCGACGTCGTCGCCATCGACGGCGTGAACCTCCAGGTGCCGGTGGGCACCGTGCTCGGCCTCCTCGGGCCCAACGGCGCGGGCAAGACCACGACGGTGCGCATCCTCACCACCATCCTCCGTCCCGACAGCGGGCGGGCCACCGTCCTGGGCCACGACGTCGCCCGGGATCCCGAGGCGGTGCGGCAGTCCATCGGCCTCGCCGGCCAGTACGCGGCGGTGGACGGCAACCTCACCGGCCGGGAGAACCTGCGCATGGTCGGCCAGCTCACCCACCAGCGCAAGGCCCTGATCGCCCCGAGGGCCGACGAGCTGCTGGAGCGCTTCAGCCTGGCCGACGCCGCCGACCGCCCGGTCAAGACCTACTCGGGCGGCATGCGCCGCCGGCTCGACCTGGCCGCCGCCCTTGTCCACAAGCCGCCTGTGCTGTTCCTCGACGAGCCGACCACCGGCCTGGACCCGCGTGGTCGCAACGACCTCTGGGCGGTGATCGGCGAACTGGTGGAGGACGGCATGACCCTCCTGCTCACCACCCAGTACCTGGAGGAGGCCGAGCGCCTGGCCGACCGGGTAATGGTGATCGACGGTGGTCACGTGATCGCCGAGGGCACGGCCGAGGAGCTCAAGCAAAGGCTGGGGGCCACCGTCGTCGAGGTCCGCCTCGCCGACGCCGCCGCCGCCGAGCGGGCCCGCGCCGCCCTCGGCTCGGTCGGCCCCGGCGAGATCCTGGAGGACGGCCGGACCGTCGCCCTCAAGGTTCAGGATGCGGGCCGGGCCGTGCTCGACGTGGTCCGTTGCATCGACGCCGCCGACTTGGTCCCGGAATGGCTGGCCGTCCGCGAGCCCACGCTGGACGACGTGTTCCTGCAGCTCACCGGCCACGCGGCCGAGGAGGCGGCCGCCGAGGGCACGGTCGCCGAAGTCGGGCGGGGCGGCCGGAACCGCCGGCGGGGTGCGGCATGACCGCGCCGAGCACGACCACCGCCTTCCCGGCGGCACCCGACACCATCGAGCACAAGTCCAAGCTGGCCTGGGCGGTGAGCGACGCCGCTGCAGTGGCCCACCGGAACCTGATCGCCCTGTTCCGGGTGCCGACGACACTGGTCTTCTCCACCATCCAGCCGGTGATCTTCGTCCTGATGTTCCGGTACGTCTTCGGCGGGTCGATCACCATTCCGGGCATTCGCTACGTCGACTACCTCATGGCCGGCATCTTCGTGCAGACGGTGACGTTCGGGAGCATCAACACCGGCATCGGGCTGGCCGAGGACCTGCAGAAGGGGCTGATCGAGCGGTTCCGCTCCCTGGCCATGGCCCGCTCGGCGGTGCTGGCCGGCCGCACCCTGGCCGACGCGGTGCGCAACCTGTTCGTCATCATCCTGATGATCCTGGTCGGCGTCGCCGTCGGTTTCCGGCCGGACACCACCCCCCTGGCCTTCGTCGCCGGCGTCGGGATCATGCTGCTGTTCGGGTTCGCCATGTCCTGGGTGATGGCCCTCATCGGCCTCTCCACCGGGAACGCCGAAGCGGCCCAGGCCGCCTCGTTCCCGATCATGGCCCTCCTGGTGTTCGCGTCGAACTCCTTCGTGTCGACGAGGAACATGCCGGGCCCACTCCGGGCCTACGCCGAACACCAGCCCGTCACCGCCACCGTCAACGCCGTGCGAGCCCTCATGAACGGCGGCCCGACGACCGGCAGGGTCATCTCGGCCGTGGCCTGGTCACTGGCCATCGTGGCCGTGTTCGCGCCCCTGGCCGTGCGCCGGTACCGCCGCACCGCCTGAGGGTGCCGATCGACCGACCGCCGCCCACCGTCGGGCATTGCTAGGTTCCCCGGCGTGGCCGGCACCAAGCGAGATCGTCAACGGGAGGGCCGAGAGGCGCGACGGGCGGCGGAGGCCGCGGCTGCGCGTAAGGCGGCGGCCCGGCGCCGGGCCATCACCATCGGCATCGGCGTGGTGGTGGCGGCCGCCATCGCCTTCACCGTGTCCCGCGGCAAGAACAGTGCCACGACGGTGGCGACCGGCTCGACCACGAGCACCGTGGCCGGGGCCCCGGCGGCCGGTTCAGCGGCCGGCAAGCCCTGTGTCGCCGTCTCCGACACCCCGCCGGCGGGAGCGCCCGCGGTGCCGGTGAAGGTCGGCCCGCCGCCGACCGCCCTGGTCAAGGAGGATCTGAAGGTGGGGACGGGGCCGGTCGTCGCCCCCGGGGCCACCGTCACCGTGCAGTACATCGGTGTGGCCTGCTCGACCGGGAAGATCTTCGATTCCTCGTACTCCCGGAACCAGCCGGCCACGTTCCCGCTCAGTGGCGTGATCAAGGGCTGGCAGGACGGCATCCCCGGCATGAACGTCGGCGGCCAGCGGCTCCTGGGCATCCCCGCGGCCCAGGCCTATGGGTCTGCCGGCCACCCGCCCACCATCGCCCCCGACGAGCCCCTCTGGTTCGTCGTGGAGGTCACCGACACCAAATAGTCCGTCGGCAGCGGGACCACAGTGGCGTCACAGGTGCTTCACAGCCTGGGAGGCGACACTGGGCCTCGCATGACGGAGAAGCCGCGCATCCTGGTGGTCGACGACGAGCCGAACATCACCGACCTGGTGAGCATGGCGCTGCGGTACGAGGGGTTCGACGTGGAGGTGGCCGGTGACGGTCGCACCGCGCTGGCCCGATCCCAGAGCTTCCGTCCCCACCTCATCGTGCTCGACGTCATGCTCCCCGACCTCGACGGCTTCGGCGTCCTGAAGCGGATCCGGGCCGACGGCCACCCGGTGTCGGTGGTGTTCCTCACCGCCCGGGACGCCACCGAGGACAAGATCAACGGCCTCACCCTCGGCGGGGACGACTACGTGACCAAGCCGTTCAGCGTCGAGGAGCTCGTGGCCCGGGTGCGCGCCGTGCTGCGCCGGACCAGCGGGGGCGGGGCCGACTCCGGGCGGCTGGTCTTCGCCGACCTGGAGCTGAACGAGGACACGCGCGAGGTCTGGCGGGGATCGGAGCCGATCGAGCTCACCGCTACGGAGTTCAAGCTCCTCCGCTACCTCATGCTCAACGCCCGGCGGGTCCTGTCGAAGGCCCAGATCCTCGACCACGTCTGGCAGTACGACTTCGGCGGCGACGCCAACGTGGTGGAGACCTACATCAGTTACCTGCGCAAGAAGGTGGACAAGGTCGAGCCGCGGCTGATCCATACCGTCCGGGGGGTCGGCTACACGCTGCGCGTACCTGCCGGGCGCTGACTCGTGTCGCTGCGCAGTCGCCTGTTGCTGGGCCTCCTCGGGCTGGTGGTGGTCGGCCTGGTGGCGTCCGACCTCCTGACCTACCGGGCGCTTCACTCCTTCCTCCTCGTCCGCCTCGACGAGCAGGTGGCGGGGGCCGTTGGCCCCGTGGTCAGCCAGCTCTCCTCTGGTGACCGCCGGCCGACGCCGACCAAGCTGGCGGCCGTGCCCGGCGGGACCTATGGCGCAGTGGTCGCCGACGACGGCCGGGTGCTGGTCAGCCGGCCCTTCGGCTACGAGGGCGAGAACCTCGACAACCTGCCCAAGCCGGTGCGCAGCGTCGCCGACCTGGCCCGGCGCAACCCCTTCAC
>JALYYN010000060.1 GCA_030946525.1 Actinomycetota bacterium
GCGCCCGCTCCATCTCGGGGAGGTCGAGACGGGTGTCGTAGTTGCCGGTGCTGACCATGGCGGTGGCCTTCTCGGGGGCGACGACGATCGGTGGCCCCGAGCCGTCGGGGCCGGCCATCTCGGCGAAGAGGCCCACCGCGGCGATTCCCATCTCCTCCAACGCATCCATTTTCAGAGCCATGTCGGCATCGGCGTTGCCGCCACCCTCCTTGGTCAGGATCACCGCATCGAAGCCGTTGTCGGCGCACAGGCGGGCGGCCGCGAAGGACACGGCCTGCTTGTCAGCGGCGCTGACCGGCTCGGGGGAGAGCACGACCCCGGCGAAGGAGAGGTCGCGGCCGTGGTGGGCCCGCAAGGCGTTGACCACCGGGTGGTTCTGGTGGACCCACGTGGGGTTCCGGAGCGAGGGGTGCCCGTACTGGCCGCTCACGACAGCCCCGTCGTCCAGGTCACCCGGGTCGACGAGCGCCGGCGCCTGGCCGTTGAAGCTGCGGCCGTGGACGAAGACGTCCTTGAAGACACCCTGGGTCTGGAGGTTGGTGATGGCGGCGACGCGGGGGAGGCCGTCGAGCGTGCCGGGCGGCGGGACCTCCTCGACCTCGTCGGGGGGGGCGTCGAGCGTGGCCTCGGCCAGTCGGGCGGCGAGGGCCAGGGCGCCACGGCGCAGGACGTCGTCGACCTCGGCCCAGTCGGCGCCGGGTGCCGGGGTGAACTCGACGACCAGGTTGTGGGTGGCGCCGAAGGGCGACAGGGCGGCGGCCGGCCCCGACATGTCGACGACCGCCTCCTGGGCCCGCGGAAGGTAGCCGGCGACGATCACCGCCGACCCCCTCACCACGTGGACGGCTCCGTGGCCGTGCGTCGCGGCGGCGGTCCCGGGCCGGCCCGGCAGGTCCCAACCGGGGAAGATGCCGCCGCCGCCGGGACCCTTGGTCCGGGGTTCGACGGCATCGAGGATCTTGACGATGCGCACCGACTCCCCCGGCGAGGCCCACGTCACCGCGACCTCGGCGAGGCACGGCGCGGACAGAAGGGCACGCGCCTCCTCGGCCGAGACGGTGAGCTCGCCGTCCCGCCATGCGGTCCTCTCGCCGAGTCGGACGCTGCGGACCTGGTGGACGGCTCTCGTCAGCACGGCTCCGACCGTACCGCTGCTGCCGGCGGTCAGCCCATCCAGACCATCTGCAGCCGCTCGGGCCGGAACACCTGGCGGGGCGGCTCCGCCTGCAGGACGACGACGTGGTCGATCACGGTGTGCATGACGAGCCGGCGCTGGTCCACCGTCATCGTCGGCCAGGCCGCGCCGATCGCCCGCCCGGTGCCGGCCATCCCGCGCAGGGCGTCGAGGCGATCGAGCCGGGTGAGCTCGGCCTGTGCGGCCTGGGCCCGATCGCCCAGGTTGCGCTTGAGGGACACCCACTCCTCGCGGCTGATGTCACCCGCCGCCCACATGTCGGCGAGGTCGGCCAGCTTGCCGCGGTTGGTCGCCAGCCGGCCGGCGTTGTCGGTCACCTCGGCCCGGTGGCGGGCGGCCGGCGCGCCGCGGGCCTTGAGGGTGCCGAGGAAGTCGCGCGAATCGAGGCGGGTGAGCACCATGGCCAGGATGGCCTCGTCGGCGTGGTCGGCGGTGACGGCGGTTCCCGAGCACCCCCCGTGCGGCGGCCCGGGGCACACGTACAGGTCGGCCCCACGCGCCCGGGGCATTCCCCGCAGCCCGCCGCCGCAGCGCCAGCAGCGCAGGAGCCCTGTGAGAAGGTACCGACGCGTCGTGCGGCGGGGCCCCTTGCGTCGCGAGGCGTGGAGGGCGACGAGGGCCGTGTGGGTGTCGGCGTCGATGATGGGCGGGAAGGACGGCGCCCCTCCGGCAGGAGCGTCGACCGCCAGCCCGGCCAGGCGGGGCTGGACGAGGATGCTGGACAGGGAGTTGACCCGCCACGGGCCGCCACCCGCGGTGCGCACGCCTCGGCGGTTCCACTCCTGGACGATGGACGACAAGGTCTCGCCGCCGAGCACGCGATGGGCCGCCTCCCGTATGACGGCGGCCTCCTCCTCGACGATGCCCGTGCGGTCCTGGGTGTGGCCGAAGCCGCGCCGCGCCGGTCGGCTCGGCTCGCGAGCGTCGCGGCGGACCATGCGGAGCTCCTCGTTCGAAACGGCGACGAGAGCGGGTCCTGCGCGAAGGTGATCTCTGACCGGCTCCAGGGTCCTCTCCCGCCTCTCGATCGCGGCTCGGTGGCGAGGGCATCGCACGTCCTCGTCCAACTATTCGGACCCCGGGCCGGAAGCGGATGAAATCCCTGCTCTTGTCTATTTCACTAACTGCTCGTCGGCTCCACCATGCCTGCCGTGGCATATTTCATGAGCGAGATGCAGAAATAGGACGGATCAGAACCGGTGAACCGTCGGCCTATTTCTTGGGAGGCAGAACGAAATAGGGAACGGCAACAAAAGGGGTATTGCCACCGACAGGAGCAGCCAATACAGTGCCGACCACATCAAGTGGTATCCGCCTCGCCCGACCCACGTCGCCGCACTCCACGTCGCCGCCGCCGTAGCTCTCCGGGCCCGGCCCAACCTATCCAGGGGGAAGTATGACGAATCGGTGGCGGCCCGCTGAGGGCCGCCCACACAGCGAAGGTGGCCAAGCCACGTTCTCGCTGCTCATCGTGGTGGTGGTCGTCGCGATAGCGGTGATCCTGCTCCAGCGCACGGCGTGGCACGCCGAGCACATCAACGACAAGGCCGGCGTCATCGCCCAGAGCGGTG
>JALYYN010000063.1 GCA_030946525.1 Actinomycetota bacterium
CACCGCTCTGGGCGATGACGCCGGCCTTGTCGTTGATGTGCTCGGCGTGCCACGCCGTGCGCTGGAGCAGGATCACCGCTATCGCGACGACCACCACCACGATGAGCAGCGAGAACGTGGCTTGGCCCCGTTCTCCTGCAGACCGGCCTTGAAGGCGGCTGTCAGCCGACCTCCACCGATTGGTCATACTTTCCCCCTGGATAGGTTGGGCCGGGCCCGGGCAGCAACGGCTGCGACGACGTAGAACTGCGGCGACGGCTGGGTCGGGCCAGGCGGATACCACTGGATGTGGTCGGCACTGTATTGCTCACCACCTGCGGGTGCAATAGGCATCTGCCGCTCTCCGTTGCCGATATCGCCACTTTTCGTGGCCGCCCGGACGCGACGAGACCCCCGCCGTGCCCGGCGGGGGTCTCGTGGGGAACGGGGAGGAGGTTCGGCCCTACCAGCCGCGCGTGCCGGGCAGCGTCCGGCCCGAGGTGGCCAGGCTGTGCGACTGCCGCTTGGCCCGCGGCTCGCCGCCGGTGACGAGGGCCTCGAGGTCCTCGTCGATGGCGGTGATGTTGTTCTTGATATCCCGGATCACCGGGGCGAGCGGCTCGCACGCCTGGGCGATGGCCTTGACGCCGATGATGACCGTGCCCACGGTGAAGCTCACGTGGTTCAGGATCAGCGAGATGTTGATCAGGTAGAGGGCGATGGCGGCCACGATGATGGCGACACCGACCAGCGTGACGAAGGTTGCAGCACCCATGATTGCCTCACTTGTGGTCTTGGTACCCGGACGCTCCCGGGTCTGAACGACTGATGGGTTGGATGGAAGGACGCGCCGGCGCGCGCCGGCGCCGGGGGGTTACAGGATGCGCTGCAGTGCGGCGCCGTAGCGGCTGGCCGACTGCCGCGCCGCGGCGCTGAGGTCACGGGTCGTGAACAGCTTCGGCACCGAGTCGAGCGTGCCGGTCAGCTTGACGCCGTGGTCGAGGACGTCGTCGGCGTAGGCGTAGATCTCCTTGGCCGGGCGCAGGACCCGGTTGAGGAAGAGCAGGCACACGGGTGCGACCACCAAGATGAGAACGATGTTGCCGATCCACCACAGGACCACGACGAGACCTCCTGAGCCGAACTGTCGGCGTCATTGTATGTCGTGAACCTATAGATGGAAAGACCCTCTAGCGCGAGATCCACGAATGACCTCCACACGCGGGGCCTCGGCGGGGACACCCCGGCCCTCAGCGGGCGCCGGTGACCCCCATCAGGGCGCGGTCGACGAAGTCGACGATGCGCACCACGGCGGCGCGCACGGGTTCGCCCTGGCCCGGTTCGAGCAGGGTACCCTGGCGGTCGGCCTCGGCCACGTCGGCGTCGGCCGGGACGATGCCGGCCAGCGGGACGTTGTACTCGGCGCACACCTCGGCGAAGAACTCCTCGTCGCCCTCCTGGGCCTTGTTCCCCACGCCGTAGACGCGGGGGATGCCCAGCTCCGCGGCCAGCACGATGGTGCGCCCGGCGGTGAGGATCGACTTGCGGCTCGGCTCCATGATCACGAGCAGGACGTCGGCGTAGGCGAGGGTGCCGCCCGAGCGGCTCAGGTGCTCGAGGCCGGCCTCCATGTCCACCAGGGTGACATCGGCCTCCTCGTCGATGGCCGCTCCCAGGATGCTGCGCCCGGCAGCGTGGCTACCGCACGTTCAGCCCGCGCCCGCCTGGGTAATGCGCATGGCGTGAAGGAGCGTCACCTGCGACGGGGTCACCGCCCCGTAGGTGTTGACCAGCTCGTGGGGGGTCATGGCGCCGTCGCCGTTGCCCACTACCACTGATCGGGGCAGCAACGGGATGCCGTCGGCCTGGGCGGTGTTCAGCCCGAGGCTGTGGGCCAGGTTGGGGTTGGAGTCCGTGTCGATGGCGAGCACCCGCTGGCCCCTCGCTGCGTACGCCTGGGCCAGCAGGGCCGACAGGGTCGTCTTACCGACTCCACCCTTGCCCACGATGCCGAGTTTCATGTGGCCTCCTCACCGCGCTGTCTGTTCCGGACATCTTCCCACAGCTATGATTTGAGGAAGGAAACCACTGTACGAGGAGGAGTCTGGCCATGGGGCTGGTTCGCGACTATTCAGGGCCCAACGAGATCCACATGGAATCCGGGGATCTGCACGACCCCACCAACACCGTTCCCCCGTTCTCCCCCGATCTCGAGTCGGCGTTGGCCCGGATCGCCCGGCAGGACTGCAGCCGGCTGAAGGGTACGGAGTTCGACATCGCCATGCGCCGCATCATCGCCGAGGGAGACACCCGGTTCCCCCTGGCCGCCGACGAGCGCAAGATCGGCATCGGCTCCACCACCAAGGTCGTGGAGTACTAGCGCTTTCGACGACTGCAGGCTCAGACGAGCTTCAGCTCGCCCACCTGGTTGATACCGATCTTCTCGACCAGGCCGGACGGCGATTCCAACTCGAGACGAGCGGCCCGGTCCACACGCCGGGCCGTTCCTCGCGTTTCCCCCTTGGGCAGCAGCCGGATCTTGACCCGGTGACCGAGCA
>JALYYN010000080.1 GCA_030946525.1 Actinomycetota bacterium
GCCCGCATGGGCGACGGCTTCCGTTGGGTGACGATCGCCCATCCCGACCACCCGGAGCTCGAGGTGACGCTCATGGTCCCCGGCCCCCCGCTCGACGACGGCGTGGCCGAGGCCGTCCGCCGGGCCCTGGCCAACGGGACGATGGGCGGCTTCGGTATGTCCACCGACGACTGTCACAAGGCCTACGAGGACCTGTCGGCCAAGGGCGTCGAGTTCGTCCAGCCGCCCTCCGATAGGCCCTACGGCGTCGAGGCGGTGATGCGGGACAACTCCGGCAACTGGCTGGTCCTGGTCGAGAACCGGGAGATGCCGGGCGCCGAGATGCCGCACGCCTGAGGCGGGTCAGCCCGTCGAGATCCGCACAGGGTTCGTCGTATGCCGGGCGAGGGCACGGAGGTCGTCTGGGCCGGCGGTGAGGACGGCCGACCCAGCGGCCCGGTCGGCCCGGGCGACGACGATGGCGTCGACGGCCGAGGGGGATCGGTGTCCGCCTGCGGCGGCACGGAGCCGGGCGGCGTCCCGGGCGAGATCGTCGTCGACGCCTTCGACCGCGCACATGCGCAGGAGCCGGTTTTCGTGAAAGTCCCGACGGCGGTCTCCGGTGAGGGCCTCCACCAGGACGGCGGCCGGCACGATCGGGGGCCACTCCTGTCGTCGCCGCAGCTCCTGCAGGCGAGCCCGCTGCCCTACCAGCATCGAGATCCCGCCAGAGTCGAGGACGAGCGTCACGCCGACGATCGTGTGCCACGAATGCATAGGAGGGAACGATGTAGAAGATCGAGCCGTCACATGCAGTGCTGTGCCAGAGATGGAGGTGGGCCCTCCGGAGTCGTCCTGCAGGGGAAGGCTCCAAACCACCGTCAGCGGCGTCGGTCAAGAGCCGGGGTCGTGAGCGTGACAGGAAAAGGCGCACTATCAGTGCGTCAGGTGTGAGCCAAGAAGGCGAGCGAGAGCAAACCATCCGATGACGCGTCGAAAGCGTAGCAACGACATCAAAACCGGGGGGGATCGTTGTCCCGGGATGAGCCTGGTGGATACCTGCTTACTGACCAGGTGGTGTCCGGCGTGAAGGTGGCGCGAGCTTGGCTCAGGCTCTGGTGCGGAACGTGGGAACCTGCGCCCCGATACCGTCTCGGCCGTTCAACTGGGCTTGTTCAGCCCCCCGGCCGGCGAGAGCGAGACCCCCAAGTGGCAGAAACCACGAGGGGCAGAGTAGCGATGCGGGGAACAGGGGCGGACCGTCCCGTAATAGCGATGAAGCCCGGTAATGCGGGCCGAGCGAAGGGGGCGGGTTGTCCGGGTTCGTCTGTCGGCCAACCGCAAGGGATGAGCCGGTGAGCGAGCCGAAGCCGAAGGAGAAGCCGTTTGTCATTTCCAAACGGGTTGTCTGGGATGCCTATGAGATGGTCAAGGCCAACAAAGGGGCCGCGGGTGTCGACGGGGAGTCGATAGCGGAGTTCGAGGAGAACCTGCAAGGGAACCTCTACAAGCTCTGGAACCGGCTGTCCTCGGGGAGCTATTTCCCGCCACCGGTGCGTGCTGTTGAGATACCAAAGCGTGATGGCAAAGGGGTCAGGACTCTCGGCGTGCCTACCGTGGCCGACAGGGTTGCCCAAACGGTCGCACGGCTGTACCTGGAGCCGGAGGTGGAACCGTTGTTCCACCCCGACTCCTACGGCTACCGGCCGGGGCGCTCGGGGTTGGACGCGGTGGCCGCATGCCGGAAGCGGTGCTGGAAGTTCGACTGGGTCGTCGAGTTTGACCTCCGGTCGTTCTTCGACAGCGTTGACCACGAGCTCATGATGCGGGCGGTGTCGAAGCACACGGACCTTCGGTGGGTCCTCCTCTACGTGGAGCGGTGGCTCAAAGCGCCGATCCAACGGGTGGACGGCACCCTGGCCCAACGGGACCGTGGGACCCCACAGGGCTCCGCGATCTCGCCCTTGTTGGCGAACATCTTCCTTCACTATGCATTCGACAGGTGGATGACCCGGGAGTTCCCGAGTGTCCCTTTCGAGCGCTATGCGGAGATGGTGTGGTGCACTGCGAAACCGAAGCCCAGGCCCGCAGGGTCCTGGGTGCGCTCGCCGAACGGATGGCGCAGATCGGTCTGGAGTTGCATCCGGACAAGACGCATATCGTGTACTGCAAGGACGCGGACCGGCGTGGATCATATGAGCACGAACGGTTCACCTTCCTGGGCTACACGTTTCGTCCCCGGCTGTCGAAGAACAGGTTCGGGAAGCATTTCGTGAACTTCACTCCGGCAGTCAGCGACAATGCCAAAAGGCGAATCGGGCGGGAGATCCGCAGTTGGCGGATCAACCGCCGCAGTGACAAGTCCCTCTCGGACCTTGCACGGATGTTCAATCCCATCGTGCAAGGGTGGCTCAACTATT
>JALYYN010000118.1 GCA_030946525.1 Actinomycetota bacterium
AGTCGGAGCCACACCTCGCTGACGGTGGGGAAGGACGGGACGGCGTGCCACAGCACGTCGAGGGTCACTTCGCCGGCCACGGCGATGGTCGCCGAGTGGAGCAGCTCGGCCACGCCGGGGCCGGTGAAGGTGGCCCCGACGACGACGCGGCGGCTCTCGTCGACCACCAGCCGGCTGGTGCCGGCCACCCCCTCGCCCATCAGCGACGCCCCGGCCACGCCTCCGGTGGGAGTGTCGACCACCCGGACGTCGATGCCGCGGGCGTGGGCCTGGGCTTCGGTGAGCCCGACGGCGGCGACCTGGGGGTCGGTGAAGGTGACCCGGGGGACGATGTCGCGGCTGGCCCGGTCGGCCACATCCCTGCCCAGGATCACGTCGCCCGCCAGGCGGGCCTGGTACTTGCCCATGTGGGTGAGGAGGGCCCGGCCGTTGCAGTCGCCCACCGCGTAGAGCCAGTCGCCGCCGACCCCGGTGGCCCGGAGGCGGTCGTCGACCTCGACGGAACGGCCGGGCTCGAGGCCGACGGTGTCGAGGCCCAGGTCGGCGGTGGACGGGCGGCGGCCGACGGCCACGAGGATCTCCTCGGCCACGATCTCCCGGCCGTCCTCGAGCGTGCCGACCACGGTGGCCCCGTCACGACGGGCGGCGACGAGCTTGACCCCGGTGACGACGGTGATGCCCTCGGCCTCGAAGGCGGCCTTCACCTCGTCGCCGGCAAAGGGCTCCTCGTTGGGGAGGAGGCGTGCCGCCGCCTCCGCCACGGTGACCTCCTCGGCCCCCAGGCGGCGGACGGCCTGAGCCATCTCGGCGCCGATGGCGCCGCCGCCGAGCACGAGCAGCCGGCGGGGGATCGCCTTGGCCGCGGTGACCGACCGGTTGTCCCACGGCGCCGACTCCCGCAGGCCGGGGATGGGCGGGATGGCGGCGCCGGTGCCGGTGGCGAGGACGACGGCCCGGCGGGCGGTCAGGCGGGTCACGGCGGCGGCATCGCCCTCACCCGCCTCGACGTCGACGGTTCGCTCGCCGGCCAGGCGACCGGCGCCGCGGACCAGAGTGATCCCCTCGCTCTCCAGCCAGCCCAGGGCGCCGGCGTCGTCCCAGTTGCCGGTCATGGAATCGCGCCGGGCCAGTGCGGCGGCCACGTTGATCCGGCCGGTGACGGCCTCCCTGGCGCCCGGTACCCGGCGGGTCGCGGCGATGACGTCGCCGGGCCGGAGGATGGCCTTGCTCGGGATGCAGCCCCAGTACGAGCACTCCCCGCCCACCAACTCCCGCTCCACGATGGCCACCGACAGCCCGCCGTCGGCGCAGCGCCCGGCTGCGTTCTCGCCCGCCGGGCCGGCGCCGATCACGATGACGTCGTAGGTGGACTCGGGTGCGGGACTCACGGCGCCCCCCTTCCGGCGATCAGGTCGGCGACCAGGCCGGTCCATCCTGTCTGATGGGAGGCGCCGATGCCCTTGCCCGTCTCGCCGTGGAAGTACTCGTGGAACGGGATCATGCCGTGGAGGGCGGGATCGGCCTGGAACCGCTCGATGTCACCGAAGACGGGCCGGCGGCCGCGGTCGTCGTCGAGGAAGATCGACACCAGCCGCCGGCTCAGGTCGTCGGCCACCCGGTCGAGGCTGAGGCGGGTCCCGGAGCCGGTCGGGTGCTCGATGAGCAGGTCCTCTCCGAAGTAGCGGGCGAAGCGACGCAGCGCCTCGACGAGCAGGTAGTTCACCGGGAACCAGACCGGGCCCCGCCAGTTGGAGTTGCCGCCGAACAGGCCGCTGGTCGACTCCCCCGGCTCGTAGTCGACGCTCGCCGTCTCCCCGCCGAGCTCGATCACGAAGGGGTGCTCGGCGTGGCTCTTGGCCACCGCCCGCAGACCGTGGGGTGAGAGGAACTCGGCCTCGTTGAGCATGGTGGCCAGGATCCGCACCAGCCGTTCCGGGCTGACGATGGACAGGAGCCGGCCCTCGTGCTCCCCCAGGACGTGGGTGTGGGAGACGTTGTGCACGTACTGGGGCCGGTGGGCCTCGAACCACCGGAAGTGGCCGGCGAACCAGGGCAGGCGGGCGAGCGTGGCCTTGCCCAGGGTGGTCGTGGCGCACAGCGGCAGCAGCCCGACGATCGACCGGACTCGCAGCGGCTGGCGCCCACCGCCGGCGAGGAAGAGGACGTCGTAGTAGAAGCCGTCCTCCTCGTTCCACAGGCCCTGGTCGTTGATGGCGGTGGCGATGTAGGTGAAGTGCTCGAAGAACTTGGTGGCCAGGTCCTCGTAGGCCTCGTCGTGGGCGCTGAGCACCAGGGCGATCTCCAGCAGGTTGAGGCAGTACATCGCCATCCACGCCGTACCGTCGGACTGCTCGAGGCGGCCGTCGACGGGCAGGGTGGCCGACCGGTCGATGGGACCGATGTTGTCGAGGCCGAGGAAGCCGCCCTCGAAGACGTTGTTCCCCTCCGAGTCCTTGCGGTTGACCCACCAGGTGAAGTTGAGCAACAGCTTGTGGAGGACCCGCTCGAGGAAGTGGTAGTCGGGCGGGGCGCCGTCGCGCTGGGCGATCTCGAAGACCCGGAGAGCGGCCCACGCGTGCACCGGCGGATTGACGTCGCTGAAGTTCCACTCGTAGGCGGGGAGCTGGCCGTTGGGGTGCATGTACCACTCCCGGCACATGAGAATCAGCTGATCCTTGGCAAAGCCGGCGTCGACGTGGGCCAGGGCGACACAGTGGAAGGCCAGGTCCCAGGCCGCGTACCAGGGGTACTCCCACTTGTCGGGCATGGAGATGATCTCGCGGTTGTTCAGGTGCCGCCATTCCGCGTTGCGCCCGGTGCGCCTGGCCTCGGCGGGGGGTGGGCCGGCGGGGTCGCCGTCGAGCCAGCGCTCCACGTCGCAGTGGAAGAACTGCTTCGACCACAACATGCCGGCGAAGGCCTGGCGCATGATGCCCGTCTCGTCGTCGGAGGTGCCCGGCGGGGTGAGGGCGGCGTAGAAGTCGTCGGCTTCGGTGGCCCGGGCGGCCATCGTCGCCTCCCATCGGGCTCCCGTGTCGGGAACGGTGGGGCGAATGTCGGTGGTGGCCAGGCGGAGGCGGATCTCCGCGGTGGCGCCGGCGGCGACCGTCAGCCGGTAGCGCAGCGCGGCCTTGGTCCCGGTCCGGTCGGGGTTGACGGTGGCCGCCCCGGCAAGGATGTGGGCTCCGATGCCGTCCTTGGGGTAGCGGGAGCCGCCGGTCGTGCCCCAGAGCAGGGCGGCGTTGGAGTCGTTGTCGCAGAACAGCAGCTCGGGCGTGCCGCTCCCGGTGAGGGTGTGGCGCCCGAGCGCATGGTGCTCGGCGAGAAGGGCGCCGTCCTCCTCGGTGATGGCCGGGCGGCGGTCGTCGAGGCCCCAGGACCAGGTGTTGCGGAACCACAGGGTGGGCAGCGCGTCGATGGTGGCCTCGTCCGGCCCCGCGTTGCGGATGCGGAGCCGGATGCAGAGGTCGTCGGGGGCGGCCTTGGCGAAGTCGGCGGTGACGTCCCAGTAGCGATCGTCGTCGAGGGCGCCGGTGTCGACCAGCTCGTACTCGGGTTGGAACTTGTCACGCCGGCCGTTCTCCGCCACCAGGTCGGCGTAGGGGAACGCACCCTGGGGGTACAGGTAGCGCCAGCGCATCCAGGAGTGGGTCGGCGTGGCGTCGAGGTACCACCAGTACTCCTTGGCGTCCTCGCCGTGGTTCCCCTCGTTGCCGGTGAGGCCGAAGATCCGCTCCTTCAGGATCGGATCGCGGCCGTTCCAGAAGGCGAAGGCCAGGCAGAGGGTCTGGGCGTCGTCGCAGATCCCACCCAGGCCGTCCTCGCTCCAACGGTAGGCCCGGGAACGCGCGTGGTCGTGGGGGAAGTAGTCCCACGCCTCGCCATCCGCGCTGTAGTCCTCCCGGACCGTGCCCCACGCCCGCTCGCTGAGATAGGGGCCCCAGCGCTTCCAACCCACGGCTGCATCGGCCAGCCGCGCCCGCTCCCGGCCCGCCTCGCTGTCCGAATTGACCATGATGAATCCTGTCCGACTGTCGACTTCGACGCTGCGCACTGCGAGGATGTGACGGAGTGACCGACCCCACTACGTACCACGACCTCATCGACGCCGCCGACGCCTCCTACCGGCAAGGTCACTTCAAGGAGGCGCACATCGCCTACGGCAATGCGGTGGCGTGCGGCGGCCCCCGCGACGACTACTGCCGGCACATGCGGGGCATCTGCTCCCGCCGGGTGGCCGAGCAACGGCTCCAGAAGGCGGTCGACCGCCCGGAGGAGCGCCGGCCGTTCCTCAACCAGGCGGCGCGCTGGCTGGCCAAGTCGGAGGCCAACCTGGACTCGGCGTTCGACGAGTCGCCCGGCGCCCAGCGGGGCCACATCCGCCTCGAGCAGGCCCAGACCGAGGAGCTGATGGCCCGCTTCGTGGAGATGTCGGGGGGCAACCCGGAGCGCCGCCTGGCTGCGGCCCGCCGTTACCGGGAAGAGGGCCTGGAACTGCTGAACCAGGCCTGAGGGGGCCGGGTCGGGTCAGTCCGAGGGGCGGGTGACGTCGACGGGCTCGGCCCGGTCGACCGGCTCGGCCTCATCGGGCTCGAGGGGAACCGGCGGTTCGGAACCGGAGGACTGCTCGCGGGGCGGCCGAACCCGTGCCTCCCGACGGCGGACCTGCCGGGACGGCGTGAGGGGCGCCGGCACCTCGGTGGCCTCGGCCATCTGCACCCGGCGGCGACGGCCTGGCCGCTCCTCGAACAGCACGACCACCCCACCGACCACGTCGGCGATCAGATTGTAGAGCACGGTGAGCAGCACGTTGGCCCCGGTCCCCAGGGCGACGAGCAGGGCGCCACCCAGAACGGACGCCTTGGCCACCGTCCCTCCGAGAAGGGTGAAGTGGTCCGACGCGATGAGGTCGCCGATGAACTTCTCGACGTTGTGGCGCAGGCCGGTGGCCGTCGCCGCCGCCCACAGCACGAGCCCGGCCACCAGGATGACCAGGTACATCGTCACGTAGAGGAGTACGGAGAACTTGAGCACCGTCCACGGCTCGACTCTGCGTACCACCAGACGGACGCGCCGTCCCTGCGCCACGAAGCTCCTTTTCATTGCATGCTGAACGTGAACGGTAGCCCGGAAA
>JALYYN010000154.1 GCA_030946525.1 Actinomycetota bacterium
GCCCGCAGCCGGCCACGCGGCCCGAACCGACCGTGGACGCGCCGACGGCGCCGCCGACCCGGGCCACCCGTCCCAGGCGGCCGCGTCGGGTTCCCGTGCCGCTGCCGCCCGGCGTCCTCGACGACTCGGTGGAGGCGGCCGACCACCTGGTGCGGGTGCCGGGCATGACCCTGCTCGTCGACGGCTACAACGCCTCACTGTCGGTCTGGCCCGAGCTGACGATCGCCGAGCAGCGGCGGCGCCTGGTCGACGCCCTCGCCGAGCTCGCCGCCCGCTCCGGCGTGGACGCGTCGGTGGTCTTCGACGGTGCCGACACGGCCTGGCCGGCGGCGTGGCCCGCCGGCCCCCGACAGGTGAAGGTCAGCTTCTCGCCCGCCGACGTGGAGGCGGACGACGTGATCCTGGAGCGGGTGGCGGCCCTCGACCCCTCGCGGCGGGTCCTGGTCGCTTCGAGTGACCGGCGGGTCCGTGACGGCGCCGCCGCCCTGGGCGCCAACGTCATCTCCTCGGCCCAGCTCCTCGGCGCCCTCCGCCGGTGACGGGACAGTCGCCCGGCACGGCGGCGCAGGAAACAAAATGTTCATCTGTTTCTCGGCCCGCCGTAGATGACGCGCTCCTGAACCCCCTGTAGGTTGCGGCCGCGACCCGCCCGGAGGGGGCGGGAGGGGGAGGACACAGTGGACAGCGGGAATACCGCGTGGGTGCTGGTGTCGGCGGCGCTGGTCTTGTTCATGACACCGGGGTTGGCCTTCTTCTACGGCGGCATGGTGCGGTCGAAGAACGTGCTCGGCATGCTGATGCAGAACTTCTTCTGCATGGGGCTGGTCAGCGTGCTGTGGGCCCTGGTGGTGTTCAGCCTGGCGTTCGGGAAGGACGTCGGCGGGGGGTTCGTCGGCGGCCTCGGGTTCGCCGGCCTCAAGGGCGTCGCCGGGGCGGCGACGGTGCTGCCCGGCTATGTGGGCAACTTCGCCCTGTCGATCCCGCCCATGGCCTTCCTCGCCTTCCAGCTCATGTTCGCGGTGATCACCCCGGCCCTCATCACCGGGGCCATCGCCGACCGGATGAAGTTCTCGGCGTGGGTGGCGTTCGTCACCCTGTGGGTCCTCTTCGTCTACGCCCCCGTGGCCCACTGGGTGTTCA
Organism: Actinomycetota bacterium; assembly: GCA_030946525.1. GTDB lineage: Bacteria > Actinomycetota > Acidimicrobiia > Acidimicrobiales > AC-14 > CADCTB01. The sequence goes on from JALYYN010000154.1 coordinate 1,141, forward strand.
GCCCCGTCGGGTGGCTGTTCAAGCGGGGTGCGCTGGACTTCGCCGGCGGCACCGTGGTGCACATCAACGCCGGTATCGCCGCCCTCGCCCTGGTGCTGGTGATGGGGAAGCGCCGGGGTTGGCCGAACGAGGGCATGGCCCCGCACTCCCTCCCCCTCACCCTCCTGGGCACCGGGATCCTCTGGTTCGGGTGGTTCGGCTTCAACGCCGGCTCCGCCCTGGGCGCCAACGCCCTGGCCGCCCAGGCCCTCGTCAACACCCACATGGCCGCCGCCGCCGCCCTGCTGGGGTGGCTGCTGATCGAGCGGGTGAAGGGCGGCCACGCCACCACGCTGGGCGCGGCGTCGGGCGCGGTGGCCGGCCTGGTGGCCATCACCCCGTGCGCCGGGTTCGTCGGCACCGGCTCGGCGTTGCTGATCGGCTTCGCCGCGGGCATGGTCTGCTTCTCGGCCATCCAGCTGAAGTTCCGTTTCGGCTACGACGATGCCCTCGACGTGGTGGGGGTCCACCTGGTGGGCGGGGTCCTCGGCTCGCTGATGGTCGGGCTGTTCGCCGATAAGGGGATCAACGCCCTCGGGGCCGACGGGCTGTTCCTCGGCGGGGGCCTGTCGCTGCTCGGGAAGCAGGTGCTGGCCGTCGTCGCCACACTGGTGTGGTCCTTCGTCGTAACGTTCGTGATCGCCAGAGTGATCGACGCCACCATCGGCCTGCGGGTCACGCCCGACGAGGAGGCCGAGGGCCTCGACGTCACCCAGCACGCCGAGACCGGCTACGCAATGGGCGACTTCGGCTCGATGGGAAGGCTCGGATCGTGAAGCTCGTCACCGCCATCATCAAGCCGTTCAAGCTGGACGATGTGAAGGAGGCGCTGCGAACCCTCGGCGTCGCCGGGATGACCGTGTCGGAGGTCCAGGGCTTCGGCCGGCAACGGGGTCACACCGAGGTCTACCGGGGGACCGAGTACACGGTCGACTTCGTCCCCAAGGTCCGCATTGAGGTGCTGGCCGACGACGACGACGCGCCGGGCGTCGCCCGGGCGATCGTGGAGGCGGCGCGGACGGACAAGATCGGCGACGGGAAGGTGTGGCTGGTCCCGGTCGACGGCGTCACCCGCATCCGGACCGGGGAGATGGGCCACGACGCCCTCTGAACCGGCGTCCGCCGGGACCGACCTCGCCGCGGTCCGGGCCGATGCCTCGCTGCGGGGCACCCGGTTCTGCGACGCCTACACGGCCGCGGCCGACCGCTGGCTCGCCGAGCTCTTCGCCGCCGCCACCGTCGGGTCGGGCGACGACGGCCTGGCCCTGGTCGCCGTCGGTGGCTACGGCCGGGGGGAGCTCTGCCCCCAGAGCGACCTCGACCTCATCCTGGTCCACCGCGGCAAGCGCGACCGGTCGGGCCTGGGCCGCACTGCGGAGCGGCTCTGGTACCCGCTCTGGGACAGCGGGCTGAAGCTCGGCCACTCGGTCCGGACGGTGAAGGAGGCGCTGGCGCTGGCGGGGACCGACCTCAACACCGCCACTGCGCAGCTCGATGCCCGCCTGATCGCCGGCGAGGCCGACCTGGCCGGCGAGCTGCACCGCCGGGCGGGGGAGCAGTGGCGGGCCACTGGCTCCCGCTGGCTCGCCGCCCTGCGCGACTCCGTCGCCGAGCGCCACGCCAAGGCGGGGGAGGTCGCCTTCCTCCTCGAGCCGGACCTCAAGGAGGGCCGGGGCGGCCTGCGCGACGTCCACGCCCTCCACTGGGCCGAGGCCGCCCGGCGCATCCTCTTCGAGGGCGACGACGACGCCCTGGCCGCGGCTCACGACACCGTGCTCGAGGTCCGGGTCGAGCTGCAGCGCCGGACGGGCAAGGCCGCCGATCGGCTGGTGCTCCAGGAGCAGGACGCGGTGGCCGCCGCCCTGGGCGACGCCGACGCCGACGCCACGATGGGCCGGCTCTCCGCCGCCGCCCGGACCATCGCCTGGACGAGCGACGAGGCGTGGGAGCGGATCTCCAGCTCCCTGCGCGGGCCCCGCGGCCGGGTTGCCGCCGCCGACCGCCCGCTCGGGGCGGGCCTGATCCTGCGGGAG
>JALYYN010000164.1 GCA_030946525.1 Actinomycetota bacterium
CCTCTGGCTGCTGTCGCAGTGACGGTCGAGCTGTTTGGTCGATGCGCGGCCCTCGGCGAACCCCGGTTGACCAAACCGGTCGATCGAGCGGCGCCCAACAGGCATGTGAGCGAGCCGTGAGGCTCGCCAAACCGCAGCGGCAGCACCGGGTGGCCCGGATGCTGGAGGACCACGCCGTCAGCAGCCAGGACCAGCTCGTCGACCTGCTGGCCGCCGACGGCGTGGTCGCAAGCCAGGTGACGGTGTCCCGTGACCTCGAGGAGCTGGGCGCGGTGAAGGTGCGCATGGCGGGCGGGGAGACCGTCTACGCCATTCCCGAGCTGCCCAAGGACCGGGTGGCCCCCGAGAGCCATCTGAAGCGGGTGCTCGGGGAGTGGCTCGTGGAGGTGGCCCACTCGGCCAACCTGGTGGTCCTGCGCACCCCGCCCGGATCGGCCCACGTGGTGGGCTCGGCGATCGACCGGGCCGGCCTGCCCGACATCCTGGGCACGGTTGCCGGCGACGACACGGTGATGGTGGTCACCAGCGAGCGGGTCGGCGGGGAAGCGGTTGCCCGGCGGTTGTCCGATCTGGCCGGGCTCTAGGAGGGACCGAGGAATGGCAAGAAGAGTGGTGCTCGCCTACAGCGGCGGGCTGGACACCTCTGTGGCCGTGCGGTGGATGGCCGAGCACTGGGGGGTGGAGGTCGTCTGCGTGGCTGCCGACGTCGGCCAGGGGGGCGACTTCGGCGTGATCGAGGAACGGGCCCGCGCCGCGGGGGCGGTCGAGGTGGTCGTGGTCGACTGCCGCAGGGAGTACGCCGCCGATTTCGTCGCCCCTGCGCTGCGGGCCAACGCCCTGTACGAGGGCCGGTACCCGCTGGTGTCGTCGCTGTCCCGCCCGATCATCGCCCGCCACCTGGTCGAGGCGGCCCGGGCGTTCGGGGCCGACGGCGTGGCCCACGGCTGCACCGGGAAGGGCAACGACCAGGTCCGCTTCGAGGTGTCGGTGCGGGCCCTGGCGCCCGACCTGGAGCTCCTCGCCCCGGTGCGGGTCTGGGGCCTGACCCGGGACGATTCCATCGCCTACGCCGAGGAGCACGACATCCCTGTCAACGTGACCCGGGCCAGCCCGTACTCGATCGACGAGAACCTCTGGGGCAAGGCCATCGAGTGCGGCGTCCTCGAGGATCCCTGGAACTCCCCACCGGAGGACGTCTTCACCCTCACCCGCCCGACCGCCACGGAGCCGGTCGAGCTGGTCGTCGCCTTCGAGGAGGGCCTGCCGGTGGCCGTCGACGGGCGGGCCATGCCCCTCGACGAACTGGTCGGCCATGTGGGTGGCGTCGTCGGGTCCTTCGGATGGGGTCGGGTCGACATGGTGGAGAGCAGGCGGGTGGGCATCAAGAGCCGCGAGGTCTACGAGTGCCCGGGGGCTCTGGCCCTGCTGCTGGCCCACGCCGATCTCGAGGGCCTGACCCTCGAGCGGGACGTCCTCCACGAGAAGTACCGGCTGGAACCCCGCTGGGCGGAACTGGTCTACGACGGCATGTGGTTCTCGCCCCTCAAGAACGCCCTCGACGCGTTCATCGCCGAGACCCAGCGCTACGTGACCGGCGAGGTCCGGTTGCGCTGCGAACCGGGGCGTTGCATCGTCGCCGGCCGCCGCAGCGACGTCGGGCTGTACGACTACGGCCTGGCCACCTACGACGCCGCCGACACCTTCCGCCACTCCGACGCCGAGGGCTTCGTGCGCCTCTTCGGGCTGGGCATCCAGACGTGGGCCGCCCGCCAGGCCCGCCCCGGCAGCGGCGCCCCGGGCCGGTGACCGGCCCGGGAGGCCGGTCCATGGGCAATCACGGTCCCGTGAACAGCCCGGTGACCCCCGGCGGGATCAGCGGCCCGTGACCCTCGGCGGGACGATCAAGTGACACTGTGGCAGGCCCGGCCCGGTGAGGGCCCGGCGGAGGAGCTGTGGGCGTTCAGCGCCAGCCTGTCCGTCGACCGGCGGCTGGCCGGTGACGACGTGGCCGGCTCACGCGCCCACGTGCGCGGGCTGGCCCGGGCCGGGTTGTTGACCGACACGCAGGCCGTCGATCTCCTGGCCGCGCTGGACACGGTCGGGGCCGAACTGGCATCCGGGGCGTTCGTCTTCGCCCCCACCGACGAGGACGTGCACACCGCGGTCGAACGCCGGGTCACCGAACTGGCCCCCGACGCCGGAGCCCGGCTCCACACCGGCCGCAGCCGCAACGACCAGGTGGCCACCGACCTGCGCCTGTGGGCCAAACGGGAGCTGGCTGCGGTGGCGGGTCGGGTCCTCGTCCTGCAGCGCGTCCTCCTGAACCGGGCCGAAGTCGCCGCCGCCGAGGGCGCGTACCTGCCCGGCTACACCCACCTGCAACGGGCCCAGCCGGTCCTGCTGGCCCACCACCTCCTGGCCCACGGATGGGCGCTGTCCCGCGACGTCGACCGGCTGGTGGACACCGTCCGGCGCCTGGACGTGTCGCCGCTGGGCGCCGGCGCACTGGCCGGCTCGTCGCTCCCGCTGGATCCCGTTGCCACCGCCGCCGACCTGGGCTTCGCCTCGGCGTTCGAGAACTCCCTCGACGCGGTGAGCGACCGTGATTTCGTGGCCGAGGCCCTCTTCGACCTTGCCCTGCTCGGCGTCCACCTGTCCCGCATCGGCGAGGAGGTCGTGCTGTGGTCGAGCGCCGAGTTCGGCTTCCTGCGCCTGGCCGACGCCTGGTCGACGGGCAGCTCCATGCTGCCGCAGAAGAAGAACCCCGACGTCGCCGAGCTGGCGCGGGGCAAGGCCGGCCGGCTCATCGGGCACCTCACCGGGCTGCTGGTCACCCTGAAGGGCCTGCCGCTGGCCTACAACCGGGACCTCCAGGAGGACAAGGAGCCGCTGTTCGACTCGGTCGACCAGGTGTCCCTGGCCCTGGCCGCGCTGGGCGGCCTCCTGTCCGCCTCCACCTTCGACCGGGAACGGATGGAGTCGGCCGCCGACGCGCCGGAGGCCGCCGCTGCTGCGGTGGATCTGGCCGAGTGGCTAGTGGCGGCGGGAACGCCGTTCCGCGAGGCGCACCACACCGTCGCCGGCCTGGTCCGGGCGTCGTTGGACGGGGGGGTGCCCCTGCGCCAGCTGGTGGCCGCCCACGCCGGGTTGGGGCCGGAGGCAGCCTCGCTGCTGCAGCCCGGGGCCGCCGTCGGGCGCCGGACGACGGCCGGTGGCGCGGGGCCGGCGGCGGTGGACGAGCAGCTGCGGCGCTTCGCCGGGCGTGTCTCGCTCGACGAGGCCAGGCTGGCGGGATGATCGGTTGAAGAGGGCGCGCCGCCTGCTGGCCGCCGCCATCGCCGTCGTCGCCCTCCTCGGGCTGGTCGTGGTGGCGGCGTCGAGGTTGGGCGCGCGGGAGCGGCGGCGGACGTGGACCACCACAGAGGCCGTCACCGCGGTCGAGGTGGAGTCCGGGTCCGGTCCCGTCGACGTGGTGGGGGGCGTGAGCCCCGAGACCACGGTTCGCCGCACCGAGCGCTACCTGCTCGCCGCGCCGGCCGTGGCCCGGAGCCTTGTCGACGGCGTCCTGCGCCTGCGGACCGGGTGCCCGCGCCTGGCTGCGTCGGCGTGCCGGGTCGGGCTACGCATCGAGCTGCCGGCGGGCGCCGCAGTTCGGGTCCGGTCCGGCGGGGGGGCGGTGTCGGTGACGGGGGTAGTCGGTGCCGTGGACGTGGCGACGACGACGGGGACCATCTCACTGGCCCGCGCGTCCGGCCCGGTGACGGCCCGCACGTCGGGCGGCGCCATCCACGGGGTCGACCTGGCGCCCACCTTCATGGACGCGTCCACCGGCGCCGGCCCGATCCGGCTCTCGCTGGCCGAGCCCTCGGCCCGTGTCGACCTCGGCACCGGCGCGGGCGCCATCGACGTCGCCCTGCCGCCGGACCGGTACCGGGTGGAGGCCACGACGGGGGCGGGGAAGGCAAGCGTCGCCGTGGCGGTGGACCCCACGTCGGGGTACGTCGTGCGGGCGGCGTCCAGGACCGGCGCCATCCGCATCCACCCCCGGTGACGCGAGTGGCGCCAGTCCCGCGCCCCTTCTTCGGCCGCAGCGGCCCCGAGGTGGCGCCGGAGCTCCTCAACAAGCTGCTGGTCCGGGGGGACCGGGTGGGGCGGATCGTGGAGGTGGAGGCCTACGCGGGGGCGGTCGACCCCGCCAGCCACGCCTTCCGGGGGCGCACGGCCCGCAACGCCACCATGTTCGGTCCCCCCGGCCACCTGTACGTGTACTTCACCTATGGCATGCACTTCTGCGCCAACGTGGTGTGCGGGGCCGAGGGCGAGGCGACGGCCGTGCTGCTGCGGGCGTTGACCGCGGTGGGCGGGATCGAGGAGATGCGAGCGGCCCGCGGACCCGCCGCCCGCCGCGACCGGGACCTGTGCAGCGGCCCGGGCAAGGTGTGCCAGGCGTTCGGCATCGACCGGGGACTCGACGGCGCCGACCTCGTCACCGCCGACCTGGGCGTGGCCGTGGCCGACGACGGCACGCCGCCGCCGGCGCAGCCCGGCGTCAGTGGTCGCATCGGCATCTCGGTGGCCGCAGACGTGCGGTGGCGCTTCTACGTCGCCGGCGCAACCGGCCTGTCCCGGTCGTCGTGACCGCCTCGGACGGATCTCCGGCGGGCGCCATGACCGAGGCGGGTACGGTCGCCTCCGTGGTTCCCGACCTCTTCGACGACCTGCGTTGGCGGGGGCTGGTGTACCAGGTGACCGACGATGACCTGGGGACCAGGCTGGCCGACGGGCCGCTGACCGTCTACCACGGCATCGACGTGACCGCCGACAGCCTGCACGTCGGCAGCATGGTCGGCGTCGTCGCCCTGCAGCGCCTGCAGCGGGCCGGGCATGCGCCTCTCGTCCTGCTCGGAGGGGGGACCACGCTGATCGGCGACCCCAGCGGCCGGCGCACGGAGCGCCCCCTGCTCGACCGGGCGCAGATCGACGCCAACGCCGCCGGCATCCGGCGCCAGCTCGAGCGGTTCCTGGACTTCGGCGCCGGCCCGGCGTCGGCCACCCTGACCGACAACGCCGACTGGCTGTCATCCACGCCGCTGACCGACTTCCTGCGCGACATCGGGAAGCACTTCACCGTCAACGCCATGATGGCCAAGGAGTCGGTTAGGTCCCGCCTCGACGACGCCCGGCAGGGCATCTCCTTCACCGAGTTCAGCTACATGCTGCTGCAGGCCTACGACTTTCTGCACCTGTTCGACACGTACGGTTGCCGTCTCCAACTCGGCGGCAGCGACCAGTGGGGGAACATCACCGAGGGAATCGACCTCATTCGCCGGGCTCGCGGCGACGTGGCCTACGGCTTCACCTGGCCGCTGGTGACGAAGGCGGACGGGACCAAGTTCGGCAAGAGCGAGGCCGGCAACGTGTGGCTCGACCCCGCCCGCACCAGCCCGTACCGGTTCTTCC
>JALYYN010000175.1 GCA_030946525.1 Actinomycetota bacterium
CGGCGCCCAGGCCGCCGGGCGACCCGCCACCATCGCGGACGTCGCCGCCGCCCTCCGTGCCCACCCCCGCCACGAGCTGGGGGGGCTGGCCCGCCGGGTGCCGCCGAGCCTGCGGCTGGACGACCTCGTGCTGCCCATCGTCACGAGCGAGGGGCTGGCCGAGCTGATCGCCCACGCCCGCCACTCGCCCGCGGTCCTGGCCCGGATGGGGCTCACCGGGCCGCGGGGCCGAGCAGTGATCGCTCTGTTCCACGGGCCGTCGGGCACCGGGAAGACAGCCGCCGCCGAGGCCGTCGCCGCCGCCCTCGACCGGGACCTGTGGGTGATCGACCTCGCCCGCGTCGTGAGCAAGTGGATCGGCGAGACGCAACGCAATCTCGACACCGTGCTGAACGAAGCCGCCGCCGCCGGCGCCGTCCTCCTCTTCGACGAGGCGGACGGGCTGTTCGGCAAACGGGGCGAGGTCACCGACGCCCGCGACCGCTACGCGAACCTCGAAATCGACCATCTACTGCAGAGGATCGAGGTGCACGGCGGAGTCGTCGTCCTGACCAGCAACCGTCCCGCCAGCCTCGACGAGGCGTTCGCCAGGAGGATCCGCCTCGCCGTCCGCTTCGACCTGCCCGAGCACGCCGAGCGTGAGCGGATCTGGCAACGGCTTCTCCCCGCCGAGGTGCTCGCCGAAGGCGTGTCCACGGACGTGGCGGCGCGCGAGGAGCTGTCAGGGGCCGCGATCAGGTCTGCGGCCGTTGCCGCCGCAGTGGCGGCGGCCGGGGCGGGCGAGGCGATCCAGGCCGAACACCTCCGCCACGCCGTGGCCCGCGAGCTGGAGAAACTCAAGCGGCCGGCGAGTGCGGCGGCGAGGACACCGTGACCGCTCCTCTTGACATCTCGGTGACGGTCGACGCCGTTCCAGAGGTAGGACTGCTCCGTCCCGCCATCGAGGCCGCGCTGGCCGGACGGGCCTGGCCGCCCGGGGCCGAGGCGGCGATCGGGCGTGCAGTGGCGGACGCGGTGGCCGCCGACGCTCGCCGCACGGCCTCCGGGGTTGCGTCGTGCTGATGCGGGGGATGCTGCTCTCCTTCTCCGATCCGGTCGCCGGCCTCATTCCGACGCTGGTCCCGTTCCAGTACAACCCGGCCGAGGTCACCCGCGTGCTGACCGTCACGCCCGGCCAGGCCGGCGGTCCCGGGCTGCGGGTCGGCGCTCCCCCCAAGGAGACCTACACCCTGAAGGTCGAGCTCGACGCCCTCGACGCCATCGACAAACCGATCACCGGGACGCTCGGCGTCGGGCCGATGCTCGCCACGCTCGAAGCCATGCTGGAGCCGGCGGGAGCGTCGGGCATCCTCGGCGCCCTCGTCGGCGCAGTCAGCACGGCGGTGGGTCTGGGCGGAGGTTCGTCCGACTCGGCTCCGATCCCGGCGCCGTCGCTCCCCCTCGTCGTGCTGGTCTGGAGCGTGGAGCGCATCGTGCCGGTTCGCATCGACTCCTACACCGTCCACGAGACCGGGTTCGACGCGCTGCTCCAGCCGGTGCAGGCCACGGTCGACCTGTCGTTGACCGTGCTGCGCGACACCGACCTGGCGTCGGACATGACGCTGGCCAAGATCATGGCCAACGCCTACCAGGCGGTACGCAGTGCGTTGGCGATCGTGGGCGTGGCCCAGGGCGTGGAGATGCTCCTGTAGTGGGCCGGTATGACGGTCAGGCGCGGCTCGCTGTCCCCCAGGACGACGGCATGACACGGCCAATGTCGACGCCCCGGGTAAGCGTCGCCCCGCCGCCCGCGATTCTGTACCAGGTGCACGAGGGCGACCGGCTCGACATCCTCGCCGGCCGCGCCCTCTCCGACAGCACCCGCTGGTGGGAGATCGCCGACGCCAACCCGCAGGCCGATGCCCTGGCCCTCGAGCGCGCCGGCACTCTGCTGGAAGTGCCGCATGGCTGACACCAGGACGGTCATCACCGTTGACGGCGCGCCCCTCGCGGCCGGGGACCTGTTCCGCGTGCAGTCGGTCCACCTGGAGGAGACGCTCGGCAGCCAGGACAAGGTGAGCGTCGTCCTGGCCATGGTGACCGACAACGTCAGCGGATGGACGAGTCCCATCGATGCCCTCGTCGCCCCCGCCACCCCGTTCGGGGTGACCCTGACCCGAGGTGCCGCCAGCTACGAGGTGGACGCCCGGAGCGTCAGCGCGTCGTGGAGCGTGGTGCCCGGCGGCCTGTCCACCCTCACCGTCGAGGGGATGGACCGCAGCGTCGAGATGGACCGGAGGGACGTGCAGAAGCTCTGGCAGGACACCACCGACTCCGACATCGCCCGGACGCTCTTCGAGCAATACGGCCTCAGTGCCCAGGTGGACACGACCCCGGCGGCGACGGACTCCAACACATACTCCCCCCAGCAGAACGCCACCGACTGGCAGTTCCTCAAGGGCCTCGCCGGCCGCAACGGATTCGACCTGCGGGTGGAGACGGTCGACGGCACGGTGACCGGCATCTTCGCCAAGGTCGACCCCCTCGCCACCGCGGAGGCGACCCTCGACCTCGGGTACGGCGCGCTCGGGGGCCGGGCGACAGCGTCGGTCCAGTTGCTCGCCGGCCAGGAGGTCCACGTGACCCGGTCCATCCCGGGTACGGCCAATACCGACGTGGCCAGCGACCCCGGCACGGGGAATGCGATGGCCGCGATCTCCTTGGGAGGCGCGACCGTCGTCCGGACCAACGCGGCGACCGGCGTCTCCGTGGCCGATGCACAGACCACGGCCCGGGCCATGGCGGAGCGCAGCGCCTTCGCGGCGACGCTCTCGGCCACGTTGACGTCCCCGGACGCCCCGCTGGTGCGGGCCCGGCGGACCATGACCGTCCGCGGCCTCGGCAGCCGCCTCGACGGGCAGTGGCTCGTGAAGTCGGTGACGCACAGCGTGACCCAGGCCGGGCACAGCCAGGCCGTCACCTTCATCCGCAACGCCATCGGCCCGGCCGACACTTCGGCCGGCCTGGCAGGAGCGTTTGGAACCGCGATCTCAGCGGGTGTTTCCCTGTGAGCGACAGCTACGTCGGCCTGTTTTCAGGCGTCGTCGTCGACAACGACGATCCCGAGCACAAGTGCCGCATCAAGGTGTCCGTACCGGAGGTCCTCGACGGTCCGGGAGGTTGGTGCCTGCCCGCCCTCCCCTATGCCGGTGACGGGTGCGGGTTCGCCGTGGTACCCCCGGTGGGCGCCAGCGTGCTCGTGCAATGGCCGCGCGGCGACCTGACTGGCGCGCCGGTGTGGTCAGGGGCGAACTTCTCGTCCGGCGCGGCCGTCGCCGGCGCGGGGCCACAGACGGCGATCCTGCTCACTCCGGGCGGCCACCGTCTGGAGCTGAGCGACGAGAGCGGCACGCTCACCATCACTTGCTCGGCCGGCCCGACGATCACGCTCGACTCGGGAGGCGTCACGATCGACAACGGCCAGGGCGCGACGATCGCCATGCAGGGGCCGACGGTGGACATCAACAACGGCGCACTGAAGGTGACGTGACGTGCCCGGCTTCGTCCTGACCACGGCCACGGTGGCAACCTGCCCGCACGGAGGGCCCGTGTCCTTCGTACCGTCGCAGTCCCGGGTCCTCGTGGACTCGGCGCCGGCGCTGCTGGTCTCCGATCAGACCCTCGTCGCCGGATGCCCGTTCAACGTAAGTGGTGCGCCCAGCCCGTGTACGAGCGTCCGCTGGACGGCGCCGGCCGCCCGGCTCGCGGTGTCGGGGACTGCCGTCCTGCTCACGACCAGCATCGGGCTGTGCCTGAACCCGGCGTCGGCACCGCAGGGTCCGGCGCTGATCAGCGCCAGCCAGGCGCGGGTGCAGGCCGCGTGACCACGCCCCGCCGCAACCCGCGCCAGCCCTGGGTGCTCGGGCCCCGCCACCGGCTCGCGACCGGCGCGCCGCTCGAGCACCTCGACGACCTGGTCCGGCTGGTCCTGCTCACCGGGTCGAACGAGCGGCTCCACCGGCCGGGCTTCGGCGCCGGCCTCGGGGCGTCGACGCTGTTCGAGCCGTTGTCGCCGGACCTTGTGGCCACGGTCGGGGCGCGGGCCCGCGGCAGCCTGGCCAACGTCCTCGGCGATCGCCTCGACGTCGTCGACGTGACGGTGACCGCCGAGGACTCCACGCTGCTGGCCCGCGTCGTCTACCGCCCGAAGCCCGCCGGCGACCCACGCGCTGTGACCCTGACCCTCCCGGCGGCCGCGCTGTGACCGGCGGCTGGGACGCCTTCACGCTGCCCGAGCAACCGGTCGCCGGTGGGGTCCGGCGCCCGAGGGCGCTCTTCGCGTCGCCGGCCACGGTGATCGGGCTCCGTGCCGGCAGCGTGACCGTCGCCGGCAGTGCCCGGACCCTTTCCGTCTGGCTGTACGGCGACCCGCCGGCGGGCTTGGTCGACCCGTCGCTCTGGTCGTTGGAGGGCAGCCCCCGGTCGGAGGTCACGGCCGGGGGGATGGTGGTCGCGGCCGGCGTCGATCCCGACGGCAACCCGGTCCCCGCCCACGTCGACCTACCGGTGATGGCCGCGGCCGGCGCCTTGCCGGGGCGCGCTCCGTACCGGCTGCACGTCGACCCGGCGGGGCTGGCCGCCATCGGCCTGGAGGTCGACCCGCTCCGGGCGTTCCTGCCCGTCCGGCTGCGCCCCGAATGCGGCGACGCCCCCGACTGCATCCAGGTCCCGGCGCCACCGCCACCGCTGACCGCGCCCGACTACGACACGCTCGCCCGTGACTACGCCGGCCTGCGGGCCATGCTTCTGGAGCGGCTCGGCGCCCTGGACCCGGGGGCCGACACCTCGCCGGCGGACGTCACCGTCATGGTGATCGAGCTGATGGCGCACCTCGGCGACCTCCTGAGCTACCGGCAGGACCGGGTGGCCACGGAGGCGTGGCTGGGGACGGCCCGGCGCCGGGCCAGCGTCACCCGCCACGCCCGGCTGGTGGACTTTCCGGTGGTCCCTGCTGTCAGCGCGGCGACCGTGGTCCAGGTCCTGGTCGCTCGGCCGGCGCTGCTGTTGCCCAACGACGCCGCCTTCGTCGTCCAGCCCGGTGACACGGCCACCGATGCGGCCGGGAACCCCGATACGGAGCCGGACGCGGCGAACTTCACCATCGAGACCGAAGCGGCGGTCGCCGTGAGGGCGTCGCATGCCGAGGTCGCCCTCTACGACTGGACCGAGGGCGACGCCACCCTCACCGCCGGGGCGACAAGCGCGGTGCTGGTCCGGCCGCCGGCGGCGGACGGTATCCCGCTCGCCGACTGGCTCCCGGTGGGCTCGCTCCTCGGTTTCGAGGTCGTCGACCCTGGCCCGCCCGGCGACCAGCAGGAGTGGGCGGCGCGCGTGGCCAACTGGCCGCCAGGCACGACAACCGCGCAACCGGTCCGCGACCCCCTGGCCAGCCACCCTGCGCAGGTCGTCCGGGTGACTCACGCGGCCGAGATCGCCGACCCCCTCTCGCCCGGCCTGCCGCTGATACGCGTCTTCTGGGACAACCCCGATGCGCTGACCCGCAACGTGCCCGCAAGCGTCGCCGCCGGCGGTGGCAGTCCACGGGTCGGCGTGGCTCGGCTCGGGTTGTTCCGCGCCCACCACGGCCTCTGCGTGGACGGGCCGGACTCGATCGAGCCATTCGACGCACTCACGAGCGAGACGCCGGACCCGTCGCGTACGGAGGTGCGCGACTACTGGCTGACCCGCGGCCGACAGGCCGGGCTTTCCTGCGCTCCGGGGGGCCGACCGTGGCAGCTGCAGACGACCGTGCGCCTGCCCAGCGGCGTCACGGTAGAGACAGGACGGGTCACCAGCCTTCTGCGTGCTCCCGCCGGCGGGTTCAGCGTGGTGGTCGATCACGACGACGACGACCCGCCGCGCCTGCGCTTCGCCACCGGCGCGGTCGGGCTCGTTCCACCGGCAGGAAGCGTCGTGACGGCGCGGTACCAGGTCGGGGCGGGAGCGGCCGGCCGCATCCCCTCCAACAGCCTCACCCGGCTGGTCCGCACCTCGGGCGCCGCCACCCAGCCCTGTACGTGGCTCGATGCCGCCCCCGGCGTGACCGCCCGCAACATCACGCCGGGGGCCGGGGGCACGCCCGCAACGCCCCTTGACACCGTCCGCCGTGACGCGCCGCAGGCCTACGCGGCCGAACCGCGCCGGGCCGTCCTCGTCAGCGACCTGCCGCCCTTCGCCCTGGTCGTGCCCGGCATGTCCCGGGCCGCGGCCAGTCGGGACTGGTCGGGCTCGTGGCCGGTCGGCGTGGTGTCGGTCGAGTCGAGGACCGATCGCGACGATCCGACGCTGGACGCCGCGGTCGAACAGGTCATGGACGCGGTGCGCATGGCCGGCACCGAGGTCGTGGTGGTCCCGGCGACACCGGTCGGCCTGCTGCTGGCGCTGACCGTCTGCCTGACGCCGGGCACGGACGCGTCCGTCGCCCGCCTGGCCATCCTGGCCGCCCTGCGCCCGGAGCCCCCACGCGCCGTCTTCGCGCCGGCGTCCCACCCGCTCGGGACCGCGGTGTACATCTCCACTGTCGTCGCCGCCGTCGCCGCCGTCCGCGGTGTGGACGCGGTACGGGTCACCGAGGCTCGCCGGCTGTCCGAACCCGCCGGCACGCTGCACCAGGTGCTGCCGATGGGCCCGGCGGAGATCGCGCTGTGCGACGACGACGCCGGCGCCCCCGACCGTGGCCGTATCGACCTCACGCTGGAAGGCGGCCGGTGAGCGCAGCCGAGCCTCGCGACCTCGTACCGCTGGGCCCGCCCGGGCCCGGCCTGGCCCGCCTGCGACGCCGGCTGGCCGGCCGGGAGGCCTTCCGCGACGCCCTGCTCGCCGGGCTGGCCGAGACCCCGGGCACCGACGGCACGCCGCTGGGCGGACGCCTCGACGTCGCCGGCGACCCGACCCTCGTCACCATCGCCGAGCTGTGGGCCCGGGTCGCCGACTCCGTCGCCGCGTACACGGAGCTGACAGCAGGCGAACGGTACCTCGGGACCGCGCAGGACTGGACCGACCTCCGCCGCACCACCGACCTCCTCGGCTACCGCCCGTCCCAACGTGCCGCGGCCTCCGGCTGGATCCGTTGCATCACGGACACGGGGGCCAGCCCGACGGTGCCGGCGGGGACGCGGGTGCAGGCGCCCGGCACGCCAGCGCGCGCCGCGCAGCCCTTCGAGGTGGCCACCGACACGCCGCTGCGGGCGGACTGGGCCAACCTGACCGTGACCGGGGTCCCGGTGCCGGCGGCCCCGCCCGGTCGGGCGCTGCGATTCCTATCTGACCCGGGGTTCACGCCGCCCGACCGCGTCATGCTCGTCGCCGAGAAGCCGGTGAACTTCGTCGCCGCGCCCTCGGTCTGGGGCCAGTGGCTGCTGTGGCTCTCACTCGTGAACGCCGCCGTCGTCGCCGACGCGTCCAACCGGCAGGTCCTGGCCACTGTCACTGTACGCGCCCGTCGCGACGACCTCGGGGCCATCCTCGTCGCCACGGACCGGAGGCTGAACACCCTGCTGACGCCGGCCGCCGGCACGGCGTACGCCGCGTACCGGGTCAGGGCGACACTCGACCTCGCCCGCCGCCTCGAGCAGATCTCCTACGTCTCAGGGACGACGGCCCAGACAGCGGCAGTCACCTACCCCGGCGAGCCGTCGGCAATCGTCAGCAACCAGCTGCTCGTCGTCGACGCCAGCGCGGCCAGCCCGGGCTTGGGCGTGATCGTCTCCAATGCTTCCGGCGCCGTGGTGACCACCGTCACCGCGGTCGACGGCGTCGACTGGTCGGTGGCGCCCGGCACGAAGCACCGGGTGGGGCGGATCACCCTCGCCGCCTCCCTTCCCTCCCAGCTGCGACAGCCCGACATCGCCGTTACGCTCGTCGACGAGCGGGTCGTCGCCCAGCACTACGAGCTCCCACCGCTGGGCGCCGGACAGAGCCGGCTCCGCATCCACCCCCGCCCGGCGCTGGCCCCCGCCCGGATCGCCGTGCAGACCAGCGACGGCTGGGAGATGGCCGCGTGCTCGGAGGACGCGGCAGACACCCCGGCGGACACCGGGGGGATGCTGCTCGTGCTCCAAACCGGCTTCACCGGCGCCGCGGCCACGGCGCCGGCCACCGCGAACCTCGCTGCCGTCCGCCAGGGCACCACGACGCGCGGCCCGCTCGTCGTGGCCGGCTCGACAGCCATCGTCCCCGGCCCGGTCGCCGCCGACGTCGATGCGGACGGAACCGTGACCGACAGCCTCGCCGTCCGCGTCGACGGCGTCGTCTTCGACGAGGTAGGCACCCTCTACGGGCGCGGGCCGGAGGAGCCGGTCTACGCCAGCAAGCTGGCGGCCGACGGCCGGCTCGTTCTCACCTTTGGCGACGGCGTCCGCGGCGCCCAGCCCCGGGGGCCGGTGACCGCGGTGTGGCGACAGGGAGGCGGCCTCGACGGCGAGCTGGACGCCACCTTGATCGACACCCTCCTCGGGAGTGTGCCCGGCGTGCGCAAGGTGCAGGGCGTGGGTGTCACCACTGGCGCGGCCGACCAGGAGGACCCGTTGCGGATGCGGCGAGCGGCGGCGGCGCGCATCCGCTCCCTCGACCGCGCCGTGTCTCTGTCCGACCTCGCCGACCTGGCCCTGACGGTGCCGGGCACCAGTCACACCGCGGCGTGGCGCGGCGCCGGGCCGCCCGGCTGCCCGTGCGGTGCCTCCGGCGTCCACGTCGCCGCCCTCCGGCTCACCGCGACCGGCGTCCGGGCGCCGGCGGCTGCCGAGCTCCAGTCGCTGTCCCGCTACCTCGATGCCCGCCGCGACACGACCGTGGGCCTGTGCGTCTGCGCGGGGGTCGCCAGCGCGCTCGCCGTCAGCCTGACCATCGCAACCGACCCCCGCCGGGACGGGCCGGCGGTCTGCCTGGCAGTGACGGCCGCGCTCACCGACGCGTCCGGCCCGCTCGCCGTTCGCCCCCGGGATCTCGGAGTTCCGCTCGACGCCAGCGACGTCGTCGCCGTCGCCCAACCCGTCGTCGGGGTCGTCGGCATCGCGTCGTTGACGGTCGGGGTGGGCGTGGGCGCACCGTCGCCGGGCGATCTGTCGATCGGTCGCACGCCGGCGGCCCGCTACGAGCTGCTCGCCGTCGGAGCCGTGACCGTGGTGTCGTCGTGAGCGCCCGTCGGCCGTCGGCCCGGTTCTTGCGCATGCTGCCACCCGCAGTCCTATCGGCGTGGCCCCCCGTCGACGACCCGCCGGCAGCCCTGGCCCTGCTCGGCGCCCTGGAGGAGCAGTGGCTGCTGTTGGCCGCCGACGTCGACTCCGTCCTCGACGACGCCTTCCCGGACAGCGCGGCCGACTGGGCCCTGCCCTACATCGGATCGCTCCTCGGGCTCCCGCCCGACGCCCCCCGGCGCGAGATCGCCGATGCCACCGCCCTGCGCCGGCGAAAAGGAACACCGTCGGCCATCGAGGACTTCGCCGAAGTCCTCACCGGCTGGGCGGCGCGGGTCAGCGAGGGCTGGAAGTCGACTGTCTGGTGCCAGCAGCTGCGCCACCCCGGCCTGCACCCGGCGTCGCTCAACCTGCGGGCCGGCGAGCACCTCCTGGTCGGAACGGGTCTCGACGCGGCGCGCCGGAGCGTCACGCCCGGCGGGCCCTTCCACCCCGGGGCCGTCACCGCCGAGGTCTTTCCGTGGCAGGTGCTGCGCTACGACCAGGTCGAGGCCCGCCCGCTCGGCGACGGCCGCCTGGCCCTGAGCCCGCTCGCAGCGAGCGCCCCTCTCTACCTCGCCCCCCGCCCGCTGGTGATCGCCAGCGACGCCGAGGACGAGCGCCCGCCCGACGTCCCGCCCTCGCCGCGGCCACCCCGGTCGGCGGCCGAGTTGCCGGTTCGGGCGACGTGGCGCCTGATCGACGCGCTCGGCGACGTCAGCTATGGCCCGGTGTGGACCTTGGCCGCCGATCACCCTCTGACCGCCGACGGGCCCGCCCTGATCGAGATCACCGCCGGCGGGACGGCGGTGCCGTGGTCGTCGATCGGGCTCGTCGCCCTGCCCCCGGGGACCGCGATCGTCCCCGCCGCCGACCAGGTGCTGCTCGACCCGGCTCGCGGCGTGGTGCTGCCCGGGTCCGCCGTCCAGGGCGTCCTGCGGGCCACGTTCTACCGGGCTGTCCCCGGCGCGCTCGGCCCGCTGGCCTCCACCGCCCCGCTCCGCGACGACGTCGGCGTGGTGATCGTGGTCGACCCCGCCGGCGGGCCCCACCCCGCCGGCCAGACGGTGGTCGCCGATCTGGCCGCGGCGATAGCCGTCGCACTCGCGACCGTGACCAGCCCCAGCGCACCCGACGTCCCGCAAGTGGAGATCCGCCTCCTCACCGGTGACGGCCTCGTCGCCCCGGGGCCGATCACCGGTACCCCGGCCCTGCGGCGCTGGCGCATCGTCGCTCCGGTGGGCGTCACGCCCGTCATCCACGGCGACCTCGACGTCGACCTGGACGACGTCTCCCTCGAGCTGACCGGGTTCTTCCTGGACGGCGACCTCAGGATCGGCCCGACAATGGCCGCCGTGGATCTCGTCGGCCTCGCCCTCGACGCGCCCTCGGGTCGGCGGGTTCTCGTCGACCCCACTGCGTGGACGGTCCGCGTGTCGGCGACGCGATGCCTTCTCGGGCCGGTTCGCGCCGATCTGTCGGCGTTCCCGTTGACCCTCACGGACTGCCTCGTCGACGGCCTGGGCGCCGCTCTGCAACCGTGCGGAGGCGATCCCGGGGGCGACCCGACGCGGGCCGCCGTCAGCGCGGCCGACCGCTTCCCGCCCGACCTCGTCGCCACCGGGGTGACGTTCGTCGGCGCCGTCGGGGCCGACGAGGTGTGGGTGACCGACTGCCTGTTCACCAAGGCGCTGCGGACGACGGTGACCTCGACCGGTTGCGTCCGGTTCTGCCACCTCGGCCCCGACGACGACCCGCAGGCCCACCCGGCGGGCTACCACTGCCTGCGCGGCCCGCTACCTCGCTTCGGCGGGACCGGCTTCGACGGCGCCGGCTACTACGCGCCCGTGCTCGACGCGCCGTCGGGCCGTCCCCCGGCCCCGCTGCTCAGTGGAGCCAGCGACGGGGGGGAGATCGGCGCGTACCACCATGGTCGACGCGGGCCGCTCGCGCTGCGGCTCGCGCAGCGGCTCCCCGAGATGAGCCCCTTGTCCGTGCACGCGCACCTTGCCGTGGCCCATCCCGAGGAGTGAGATGACCGGAGACTTCACCAGCGTCCCCCTGCGATCCACGGACCGGTGGAACGCGGTGCGGCTGCAGCAGGGCCGTGTGCTGCTCGACACCGACTGGAACCTGAACGTCGACGGGCCGGCGCGGGACGAGCGCGAGCTGGCCCTCGACGTGATCGGCCCGGCAGGAGTGCCCGCCGGCAGCGCCGCGTTCGAGATCAGCTTCCTCGGTGGGCACCTGACCATCGGGGCGGGCACGATGTGGATCGGGGGCATGCTCGCCCGCAACCCCACGACCCTGAGCTACGCCGTCCAGGCCGAAATCCCACCGTTGCCGGAGGCGGGCTTGGCTGTGATCTACCTCGACGCCTTCACCGAGGAGGTCCAGGCCGCGGAGGATCCGGAGTTACTCGATCCCGCGCTCGACGGCGTCGACACGACCACGCGGATGCGGGTCGGCTGGCGGGTACGTGCACACGAGACGAAGTCTCATTCCTGCAGCACCGTCGGACTGCCGGCCGCGGGGAGCACGGGCCAGCTCGACGTGGTGCGGACGTCAGCCCCGGTCAGCCCCGATCCCTGCGCCCCGCCGGACGACCCTCGCGGCCGGCTCCCGGACGGCCTCCTGCGCATCGAAGTGCTCGACCGCGGGAGCGAGACCACGGCGCGCTTCGCCTGGTCGTACGCCGACGGCGGCGACGCGGTGGCGGCGAAGGTGGCGGGCACCGCGGTGACGCTGGCGCCATCACCGTCGGTCACCTTCGCGCCGGGCGACCTCGTCGAGGTCAGCACCCTCGCCCGCCGAGCGGACCGTCGCGACCACGGCCCCCTGTTCACCGTCGCCACCGTCACCCCCCAGGCGGCCGGCGACCTCGTGGCTCTCGGCTCGCCGAGCCCGCTGGCCGGCGACCCGCCGGGGACCTGCCTCCGGCGCTGGGACGGCGAGGTGGTCGGCGCGCCCGGTGCGGTGACCGCCGCCCTCGCCGGCCGCGACGTCGGGATCGCGTTCACCGCCCACCCCGGGACGTACGAGGTGGGTGACTGGTGGGGCGTCCGGGTTCGCGGCAGCGCAGCCGACGCCGTCGAGACCCAAACCGCGGCGCCGCCCGACGGCGTCCTGCACACCTTCACCCCGCTGGCCGTCGTCGACCTGGGCCGCAGGCGCGTCGTCGCCGACTGCCGACGGACGTTCCCCCCGCTTACTTCGATACGCGGCAATACCTGCACGGTCACCGCGTTTCCGGGCGACGATCTGCAGGCCGCGCTGAACCACCTGCCGTCGACCGGCGGAGAGCTGTGCCTCGCCGCCGGGCACTACCCTCTACGAGCCCCGCTGCAGATCCATGGAAAGCAGCGGCTCGTCGTCGTCGGCGTCGGACCGTCGACGGTGCTGCAGGTGACCGGGCACGAGTCCGTGCTGAGCGCCACGCTCTGCGACGACGTCGAGATCGCCCACCTCCGGGCCGAAGCGGGCCATCCGAAGAAGCCGGCGAGCCCGCCCGGCGAGCGCCACCTGCTCGGCGCCCTCAGCTTCTCGGGCTGCCACGGGGTGCGCGTGCGCGACTGCGAGATCTCCATCCCGGACAGCACCGGACGCGCCCAGTCGGGCATCCACGTCGACCCCGCCGGGGACGTTCTCCCCGATGCCGTCGAGATCGCGGGCAACCGCTTGGAGATCGGCGACCAGCAGGTCGGGGTGCTGGTCGTGTCCGCCGGGCACGTTAGCGTCACGGCCAACACCATCGGTCTGCTCCCGTTGCTGGTCGGACGCGAGCCCGTCCTCACTCGAATGGTGGCCGCGCAACTGGCGCGTTACGTCGCCGGCCACGTCCTCGACGCCGACGTGAAAGGCGGTACGGCCGTGGCGCTCCCCGGCGAGCAGTCGTTCAACGTCACGGGGAGCACCCAGGTCCGCCGGCTGGCCAGAGAGTTCGCCTCGCAGGTCACCCCCGCTGCGCTCAGGAAGGCGGGGACGGCGCGCGCCGCCCTCGACCGCTTCATTGCCGGCGCCGTTCTCGGTCGGCCGACGGTTGGTCTGACGAAGGCCAGCGAGGCGTTCTTCGTGAACGCGGTCCGCAGCGCCCGCTGCGTAGGCCAGGGCATCGTGGTCGCCGGCGAGCGCGCCGTACGGGTGCGGATCGAGGGCAATTCCGTGAGCGGCGTCCTGCAAGGCATCCATGTGGGTCTGGCTGGGGCCGGCGCCGACGCCGAGACCGCCGAGCAGGTCGTCATCAGGGACAACACGGTGGAGAACCTGGTGCCCTTCTTCTGGGCGCGGCAACGGCACGCCATCTACGTCGGCAGCTCGGCGAGCACGACCCTGGTCGACAACCACGCCCACCTGACCCGGGGGGCGGTGTTGCGCCTCGGCGAGATCCGACCGACGCCCGTCGAGGCGGTGCGCATTTGGGGCCGCCTGGGCCCGTGGCTCCAGATCCGTGGCCTCGACATCACCGGCCCGTACACGGTGGGCGTGCGGATCGAGGACACCTCCACCACCCCCCCGGCCCGTGCCGTCCGCCACGTCAGCGACGTGCTCAACCTCAACGGCCACCGAGCGTTACTGGCCCCGGCTTCCGTCACCTCCGAACGGTGCGTTCCGTGAGCGCGGTGGTACCCTGGCCTCTCCAGGTTCACAGTTCCCTCTTGGTCGAGGCGGCTCGGGGCGCATTCGTGCTGTGAGTCGGGGGTTCGACTCCCCGTGTCCTGGTCCTGGCGCCGGCTGTCCGATCGCAGTGGAACGGGACGACACCATGCACGCACACGCCCATAGGTCGGCGTCAGCCACGGAGGCGAGGCGTGCAGTCGCGTCACCGGTGCCGATGATGGTGGCCCCGCGACCGCTGACGGACCGGGCGTTCGGGCGCGACCTCCTCGTCCACGAGCTCACCCACGTCGGCCGGCAACGTCGCGGGACGGATCGCTGCTCGTCCCGAGACCAGGTGGATCAGGAGGATGAGCGGGTGGCCGAGGACGGGCGGCCGAGCCTGGACGAAAAGTGTGCCGAGTGCGAAGCCGGTTTGAGTGATTGTCCGAAGTGCGCAGCCGATGCCGGCGCCCCTCCCCCACCACCACCACCGCCGCCTCCGCCACCGCCACCCACGTACACGTTCATATCGAGAGGCTCGTACGGCCAGACCAGCGCTGGATTTGCGCCACCTTCCTGCATAGCCCTCCCCGCCCCGCCCGGATCCAGCACGATGGTCGGGGGGACCGCGTCCCCTGCTGTGACCGTGTTCCCGAACGGGACCTACTCCGTGCGAAGAAACGACGGCGTCATCAGGACCGCCACCTGTACGAGATCGGCGGCGGGAGCGGCCGCCACTCTGGCGCACGAGAACAGCCATGCCAACGGGGCGCGCGCCGCAGCGACTGCGGCAAACACCGCAGCCGGGTTGCCGACCAACTTCGCCACCGCTGCGGCGTGCGCCGCTGCCTTGCCCGCCGTCGTCACCGCCTGGTGGGCGTCCGTGAACCCGGTATGGAACAACGAGATCAACCACGGTCCCGGAACCAATCCGCCCACGGCGCAGACCTTCACCCAGGAAAACGCCGCCGGTTCATGCACCTTCGCCTGACCGGCGTCGAACGACATGACTGACGGCGAACCGCATCTGAGCGTGATCGCTTTCGCCGAGCGAGCGGCGCAAACAGGGGGGCCCAGCTCGTTGCAGGTGTACGTCATCAACGACTCGCCCACCGTCCTGGGAATCCTCGGTGACCTGGACAGCATCAATGTTCCCGAGGATTCGTCCGCGGACGTCGAGGCGAATTGGACCCATATCGATTTTGGGGTCCCGGGAACGGCGACCTACGTGCAAGTCGCCCCCGGAGAGTGCGTGAAGATCACCCTCTTGCTCGGAGACGAGCAGTTCGACCTGCTAGCGCGCGTCAAGCGCATGAAGACGACCGTTCGGTTCCGTGACGGTGGTGAGGAGAACGCTGAAGTGACGCCCGCGCTCCTCCCGGCCACGGTGTACAGGGTGAATCCGTAACGTTCCGCGACTCGGCCGGCCTCGGAGCCGCAGAGGCCTCCGCATAGCCCCTGACCTGCACTTATTTAGCGCGCTGGGAGGGATTCGAACCCCCAACCTTCTGATCCGTAGTCAGATGCTCTATCCGTTGAGCTACCAGCGCAGAAAAATGGGCTCTGACCTGCGGTTTTGTCTCCACAGACCAGTTGCGCGAG
>JALYYN010000176.1 GCA_030946525.1 Actinomycetota bacterium
GCCCGCACGTGGCCCCGATCCTGCTCGCTGAGGAAACCGGGGATGTGGATCTCCTTCACGGCGACGTGGCGCTGCAGCAGCGTGTCGCACGCCCGCCACACCACACCGAAGCCGCCCCGGCCGACCGTCTCCAGGAGCTCGTAGCGGTCGGCGACCACCTGATGGGCGAGGCGGTTGGCGGGCACTGCCTACAGGAGTACCCCGGGCCGGCGGCGGCCATGCCCCCGGCGCGCGCCGCCGATCTCGCCGCTAGGCGACGCGGGAGCGACGCCTGGCGGTCGGCTTCGGTGCCGCCGGCTCCCGGGACATCGACGGCTCGAGCAGGACGTCGTCGCCGATGACCCACCCGTCGCCCGAGTCACTGTCGGCGAGATGGTCGAGGATCTCGCGGGCACCGTGGTCGGAGAGGTTGCAGTGCCACCACGGGCGGGGGTCGTCGCGGCCCGCGGTCGACCGCAGGGCGGCCCACAGGACGTGGCCGACGAAGTCGGTGGGCACCAGGCTGCCGTTGTCCCAGGCGGCGTGGCCGTCGAAGACCAGGGGCACGGACCAGCTGGTCACGCGGAGCGGCTCCCGGAAGGAGATGCCTCTCTTCGAGTTCGGCCGGAACGGGACGCCCAACCGTCTGGTGAGGTCCTCGGACAGATCCTCGAGACGCGCTGACATGGTCGACATGGGGTCTTTATCGACATGCTTTGCTGCAACCCTTAGGGCTGGGCGGGGGAATTCCGCCCGGCATATGTTGTTGAGAGTTGAACAACAGCGTCCCAGAGGAGCGTTCCCATGCCTGCCATCACTGTCGACGACGTCCGGAGCCTGCCCACGGTGGCGGCCGACGTCCTGGCCGCCGAGGTCCGGCCCGTCCGGTCCGTGAGCACCGCTCCCACCGGCTTCGAGGGCGAGGGCTTCCCGGTGCGCCGGGCGTTCGCCGGCGTGGACCTGGCCGACCTCGACCCCTTCATCCACATGGACCAGATGGGCGAGGTCGACTATGCCCCGGGCGAGGCCAAGGGCACGCCCTGGCACCCCCACCGCGGCTTCGAGACCGTCACGTACATGATCGACGGCACCTTCGAGCACCAGGACTCGAACGGCGGCGGTGGGCTCATCACCAACGGTGACACCCAGTGGATGACCGCGGGCGGCGGCATCCTCCACATCGAGCGGCCGCCGGAGCAGCTGGTGGCCGCCGGTGGGTTGTTCCACGGCCTGCAGCTGTGGGTGAACCTTCCGGCCAAGGACAAGATGGTCCACCCCCGCTACCAGGACATCCGTGGCTCCTCCGTGGCCCTGCTGGCGTCGCCCGACGGCGGCGCGCTGGTCCGGCTGATCGCCGGCGACCTCGCCGGCCACCGGGGCCCGGGGTCGACGTACACCCCCATCACCATCGTCCACGCCACCGTGGAGCCGGGCGCGCAGCTCGACCTGCCGTGGCGCCGGGACGACAACGCCCTCGTCTACGTGCTGGCCGGCGCAGGGACGGTCGGCGGCGAGCGGCGCCCGCTCCGGACCGGGCAGTTGGCCGTGCTGGGCGCAGGCGACACCGTCCGGGTGGCGGGTGACCGTCGCCAGGACGGCCACACCCCGGCCCTCGACGTCTACGTCATGGGCGGTCGGCCCATCCGGGAGCCGGTGGCACACTACGGGCCGTTCGTCATGAACACGCGGAACGAGCTGATGCAGGCCTTCGAGGACTTCCAGGCCGGCCGGCTGGGCACCATCCCCGCCGCATAGCCGATTCTCGCCGTCAGGCCGGCATGAGGCCACCCCCGCCGAGCATCGTTTCCAGCTCGGCGGCACTTCCCTGGGCGGTGACCCGTCCGTGCTCCAGGACGTAGCCCCGGTCGGCGATCGAGAGGGCCAGGCCCGGGTGCTGCTCGACGACCAGCACGCCCACGCCCTCGGTCCCGGCGAGGTCCCCGAGGGCGGCCAGGAGCCCGGTCACCGCCTGGGGCGCCAGGCCCAGGCTGAGCTCGTCGACCAGCAGCAGCCGGGGACGCGTGGCGAGGGCCAGGGCCAGGGCCAGCATGCGCTGCTCACCCCCCGACAGCAGCGTGGCCTGCCGGTCCAGCAGCGGCCGGAGGGCGGGGACTCGATCGAGGGAACTGCCGGCGTTCCTTCCTCGAGCCACCCGGAGGTGCTCGGCGACGGTGAGGCCGGCGAACGGCGCCTGCCCCTGGCGCACGCACGCCAGCCCCCGCCGGGCCAGGCGGTGGGGTTGCGGCGACCGGTCGCCCAGCACCTCGACCTCGCCGCCCATGCGAGGGAGCAGCCCGGCGACGGCCGAGACCGTGGTCGACTTGCCGGCGCCGTTGAG
>JALYYN010000214.1 GCA_030946525.1 Actinomycetota bacterium
CAGCCGGAGAAGTTGATCTTGAACTTCCGGGGCAGGCGCTGGGCGTAGGGGTTGCGGAGCAGGTGCTCGAAGGTGGCCTGGGCCCACGGGCTGATGTCGAGCACCTCGAACGGGCAGGCGCCGGCCAGGTGGCAGCCCATGACGTTGCGGACGGTGTCGCCGCAGGCCTCACGGGTAGTAAGGCCCACGGCGGCCAGCTCCCGCATGACCTCCGGGATCTTCTCCAGCTGGACGAAGTGCATCTGGATGTTCTGGCGGGTGGTGATGTGGCCCCAGCCCCGGGAGTACGTGTCGACCAGGTGGGCCAGCGTCTCCAGCTGCTCGGGCCGCAGCGACCCGAAGGGGACCTTGACCCGGACCATCTGGTTGGTGCCGCCCTGGCGCTGGCCGTAGATGCCGTTGTTCAGGCGGAAGACCCGGAAGGCGTCCTCGTCCATCTCACCGGCCAGGTGGCTGGCGAGCATGCGCTCGAACTTCTGGATGTCGGCCAGGGCGGCGGGAGCGATGGCTCCCGGTCCGACCTCGACGTCGATCGTCTGGCTCATGATGGTGTCTGGCTCATGCGGCGGCCCTCCTGATCACTCAAGGGTACCAATACCTGACTTGTTCGATCACAATTCGGGATCGCCGGGGACCAGCCGGGCCGTCACCTGCCTGACCATGGCGCCGAGCCGGGCCGGGTCGGGCCACAGGGGATCGGCCACGCCCTCCTCCCGTGCCGCCGCCGCGCAGACCGGGCCCACGCACGAGGCGAGCAGCCCGTCGTTGAAGGCGGCGCGCAGGTCGCCCTCCAGGCCCATGGTCCCGGCGATGCGGAAGAGGTGGTGGACGGCGGGCTGGGCGGTGAAGGTGACGGCGTCGAGCCGGCCGGTGACGGCCGCCTCCACCAGCGCCCGGGCCGGCCCGGGGTCGACGGGGAGGGCCCAGTGGTACACGGGCAGCTCGACCAGCTCACCGGCCATGGCCCGCAGTGCCTCGGTGGCCGGGTGCCCCTCGGGATCGAAGACCTGGAGGGCCACCCTGGCCTGCGCGACGCGCACGTCGTCCTCGGCCAGGCGGTCGACGATCTCCTGCATGGTCTCCCGCGGCGCCCGCCACCAGACGTCCAGGCCGGCCCCCCGGGCCGCGGAGGTGGCCTTGGCGCCGCGGGCGACGACACGGCCCTGCGACAGGGCCGCAAGGAGGCGCCCGTCCAGGCCCCAGCCGGCGGCGGCCTCCAACCACTTCCGCATGCCCATCCCCGTGGTGACGATCAGGTAGTCGGGCGGCCGGCGGGTCAGGTCGACGGTGCTCGCCCGCAGCGACTCGTCGGCCGACAGGTCGATCGTCCGCATGGTGGGGCCGTGGAGGACCTCCACGCCTTGGCTCCGGAACATCCGGGCCTGCTCGTTCCACCGCCGGTCGGCGGTGATGCCGACGCGGAAGGCAGGCATGGCCTCAGTCTGCTACGGCGGGCGCGGTCGTGAGCGCGGGGCGCAGCCAGACGTCGGTCCCGGCCTCCAGGCGCAGGTTCCGGGCCTGGGCGCGGGTGAGCTGCACCCACACCTCGCCCCTGTCGGAGCGGGCTTCTGCAGCTTTCCAATCGACATTGTTGAAAATTACCGCCGGCCGGGAAAGCCGCAAATGTGGATCAAGTAAGTCAGGTATTGGTACGCTGCTCCCATGTCGTCGGACCGGTTGGCGCAGGGGATCACGGTCTGGCTGACCGGGCTGCCCTCCGCCGGCAAGACCACCCTGGCCGGCGCCCTGGAGAAGCGGCTGCTGGCCGATGGGCACCGGGTGGAGGTGCTGGACGGCGACGTCATGCGCACCCGGCTGACCCGGGGCCTGGGCTTCACCCGGGAGGACCGGGACGAGAACATCCGCCGGATCGGCTACGTCGCCCACCTGCTGGCCCGCAACGGGGTGGTGGTCGTCGTCCCCGTCATCTCGCCGTACCGGGACGTCCGGGACGAGATCCGCGAACTGCACGACGGCCGGTTCTTCGAGGTCCACGTGGCCACGCCGGTGGCGGTCTGCGCCGACCGTGACGTGAAGGGCCTCTACGCCCGTCAGCGGGCGGGGGAGCTGTCCGGGCTCACCGGGGTCGACGACCCGTACGAGGCCCCCCTCCGCCCCGAACTGGTACTGCACACCGAGACTTCGACTCTCGACGAGTCGGTGGAGGCACTGTGGCAAGCCCTGCACTCGTAGACATCGACCCCGCCTCGCTGGCCGAGGTCAGCCGGTCTTTCGAGGGCCGCCCGGCGTCGTCGGTGATCCGCTGGGCGGTCGAGCTGTTCCATCCGCAGCTGTGCCTCACCGCATCCATGAACGACGCGGTGCTGATCGACCTGGCCGTGAAGGTCGAGCCGTCGATCGAGGTGGTCTTCATCGACACCGGCCACCACTTCCCCGAGACGCTGGAGACCCTGGAGCTGGTCCGCAGCCGGTACGGGCTCAACCTGACAGTCGTCAGCCCCGCCGAGGGGGCCGCCCCGCTCGGCCCCGACGGGTGCTGCTCGGTGTCCAAGGTCGACCTGCTGGAGCGGGGCCTCGCCGGCCACCAGGCGTGGATGAGCGGGCTGCGCCGGGCCGAGGCGCCGACCAGGGCCACCGCGCCGATCGTCGGTGTCGACCTCCGGGGCCTGGTCAAGGTCAACCCCATCGCCACCTGGACCGACGAGGA
>JALYYN010000223.1 GCA_030946525.1 Actinomycetota bacterium
GCCGGCGAGGACGTCGGGACCATTCCCGTCCCGCCGAAGTACGGGCAGGGCGACTTCGCCGACAAGGCCTCGTGGAAGCTGCGGGGCAAGCTCGACGTGCCCAAGGAGCGCTTCGTCGCCTACCCCGGCCTCGGCCGCGACACCGACCCGACGCCGCTGGTCGGCTGGGCCGGGTGGGACCACTTGCAGTGCGCACAAGCCCTGGCCGCGACGTACGAGCAGCGCCGCTCCGTCGACGGCTGGACGCCCGAGCGGCTCACCCCGATCCTCGCCGGCATGGCCGAGCTGGTCCCCTGGCTGCGCCAGTGGCACAACGACGTCGACCCGGCGACCGGCCTGCGGCTCGGGGACTTCTTCGCCGAGTTCGTCGCCACCGAGTCGGCGGCCAACGGCGTCGGCGCCGATGACTTGGCCGCCTGGAAACCGCCGGCCAGGACCGCCCGGACGCCGCTCGAGCCGTGCCTGAACGGCTCTTACTACCGGAGTAGGGCGGTGGTAGTATTGACGGCGTGCCCGCCGAAAAGCTTTCGGTCTCCTTCGACGCCGACCTCGCCGCCGCCGTGCGGGCCGCAGCCTCGGCCGAGGGGGTGAGCGTCTCCACCTGGTTGGCGGGCGCGGCCGCGGCCAAGGCGCGCCAACGGCACCTCCGTGAGGCTCTGGACAGCTTCGCCGCCGAGCATGGCCCCCTGACCGAGTCGGACATCGACCGGCTGATCGGCGAGGCCCGGGCGGGTTCGGACGTGGCCGGGTCGGATGCGGCGTGAGCCTGGTCTTGGACGCAGGGGCGCTTATCGCCTACGAGCGGGGCAGTCGCACCGTTCAGGCATTCCTCGAAAGAGCCGACCGCCACGGGGAGGACGTGCGCACCACCACCGCCGTGGTCGCCCAGACCTGGCACGGTGACCCGAGGCAGGTCCGCCTGGCCACGCTCCTCCGTGGTGTCGACGAGCGCCACCTCACAAGCGCGCAGGCCCGGCGAGTCGGTCGGCTGCTTCGCCGAGCCCGCACAGCCGACGTCGTGGACGGGACCGTTGTCGACATTGCCACGGACGGCGACGAGATCCTGACTGGCGATCCTGATGACATCCGGGCCTTGGCGGCCGCGGCCGGAAAGCGCGTCCTCGTCACCCGCGTTTCCTGAGAAATATCGCAAATACACTGGCGTCATCGAACGTGTGTTTGGTACAATGGAAGACGTGGAGGAGCGCGACAGAGAGCCGGTGGCCGGCGAGCTGGAAGCCGAGATCGCCCGCACCTGCGGGGTCCTGAACGCCGCCTCCGCCCGGCTCGTCAGCCTCCTCGCCCAGGTGCTCGAAGCCGGCGCCTGGCAGGTGTCAGGCGTCCACTCCGCAACCCAGTGGGTGGCCTGGCAGTGCGGCGTGTCGCCCGCCCGGGCCCGTTCGCTCGTGTCCATAGCCCGCCGGCGGGCCGAGCTTCCCGTCACCAGTGCGGCCTTCGATGCCGGCGAGCTGTGCGAAGACCAGGTGGCGGTGATCGCCCGCCACGCCCCCGCCGGCGTGGATGCCGAGGTGGCCGACCTGGCCCGGTCGGCCACGGTCACCCAACTCCGGCGCGTCCTGGGGAGCTACCCCTTCGCCGAGAAGAAGGAGCCCGAGCCGGCCCAGCCCACGCCGCCCGAAGAGGCCCGCAGCGTCAGCTTCGGCCAGACCGAGTCGGGCTCGTGGCGCCTGTCGGCCGAGCTGCCGCCGGATGAGGGCGCCCTGGTGGAGCGGGCCCTGGTGGCGGCGCGCGACGAGTTGTTCCACGCCGGCGAGGGCGAACCCGTCTCCGGCACCACGCCCGCCCGGGCGCCCACCGCCAACGACGTGAGCTGGGCCGATGCCTTCGTGGCCATGGCCGAGCGGTCGATGGGCGCCGGTGCCGCGTGCCGGCCCCACCATGAGCGACACCTGGTGCTGCTGCACGTGGAGGCTGGGGCCGACGGGCGCACCGGCGGCCACCTGCACCTGGGCCCGGCGCTGGGCGACGGCCTGCGCCGCTTCGTGGGCTGTGACATCCGCATCCGACCGGTGATCGAGTCCGGCGGCCGGCCGGTGAGCGTGGGCCGGGCTTTCCGCACCGTGCCCGACCGCACCCGCACCGTCATCGAGGACCGTGATCGGGGCTGTCGGGTCCCGGGGTGCGACCGCAGCCGCTGGCTGCATGTGCACCATATCGAGCACTGGGAAGACGGGGGAACTTCCGATACCCCGAACCTCCTG